>PNOO01000014.1 GCA_013824905.1 Syntrophus sp. (in: bacteria)
GGGCGTTGAGATCCTTCGTCCCTTCCCTGAGGATCTCCAAGGACTCTTTCTCTTTGTTGCCGGCAAGAAGGAGCAGAACGGGGAATCCTGGACGCTTGGGAAGTTCCTCCCGCAGGGCCTTGACGACGCCGTGGGCATGATGCCACTGCTCCTGGTTTGCCGCCATGAACCCCCCCAGCATGTAGCCGTCAATCCCCGGTTGGGAGAAAACGAGTTTGGCTGCACGGTAGACCTTGGAGGCGGGCGGGTTCCCGCTCGTATCGGCAAAGTCCGGCACCCTCAAACCCTGTTTGTTCAATCCATCGACGCCGAGCATAGCGCCGCCGCCGCCCATCCCGTGATAACCGATCGTTCCGAAGAGCTCACCCTGGATCTGATTGTTCATCTCGGCGAAATAGCAGGTACCGCGCAGGTCCTTCTCTTCCACCCACCAGGCGATCTTGTCGAGCTCCGTGGGCGGCGTGGAGGACTCGCGGGCCACAGAAATCCCGAGCTCGGGATGACGGATGGCGGAGGAGTCGTCGATGGAGATTCGGCAGTCGCCGGCGAGGACCTTTCCGTCCTTGGTGACGACCATGGGATTGATTTCGATCAGGCGGGCGCCGTAATTCTTGAAGGTGTCGTAGAGACCGACGATCAGCCTTGCCACCTGGACGATGTGTCCGCTGGGCACATTGACTTTGTTGGCGAGGTTGAGGGCGTCGTAAATCTTGAAACCGCGGATGACGTCGACGTTCATCAGGGCGATCTTGTCGGCGGGAACCGACTCGATATCCATACCGCCCTCGGTGGAGAACATCACCACGGGACAGCGTGCATCCGCCTGGGCGTTGACGATGATCCCTGCATAGTATTCCTTCTCGATATCAAGCTTTTCTTCGACAAGGACCTTTTCCACAAAGAGCCCCTTGATCGTCATTCCCAAAAGGGCCGCCGCCATCTTTTCCGCCTCTGCCGGCGTGTTGGCGAATTTCACGCCGCCTGCCTTACCGCGTCCTCCTGCCCAGATCTGGACCTTGATGACGACAGGCTTCCCTATCTTCTCGGCGATTTTCCTGGCCTCCTCAGGCGTTTTGGCAACATCTCCCTGAGGGATCGGCATCTTGGCAATCTTGAATAGCGCTTTACCTTCATGCTCATGTAATCGAGCCATATTTGCCTCCTAATACATTCTAGTGTTTTTCACTCCACCTGCCGATTCGGATGACTTTCGTCCAGATTTCCCGAATTGATCTCAGATGCCATTCGATTCCGCAAGTCGATTGCAGCGGCCCCGAATGACCACTTGACCAAAAATTTGTAACAGATAGGTCAGGTGATGTCAATATACAAAACCCTTCATCCGGATGCACCGGGAATACTTCCGTTATCCATCGGACGCAAGAAACGAAACACAAGTGAGCAAGATGAATGCCAATGCAGATCGGCAGCCATGAAATATTATCAAAGCCTGGAAATCGTTTTTTTGTTTAAAGATAACGAGTCATTATGTGTAATAAAGAGGTTCTGCACCCTAATATACCGAATTGAGCGGACAAGCAACAAGGTTACTGGATGAAACAAAAAAGTGCGGCATTCGCACGTCATGGTCTCTACGATCAGGTAAAGTCCGTAGATATGAAAAAGAGAAGTCGGTGTGCGACTATTGCAACGACAGTGCTGATAAAGCACATCGTGGAGGGAGACCTCTCGATGTTCAGCTAAACCGGAAGACGCATCACCCACCCAAACTCTTTAATTGACGAATATCGATAAATATGCAAGCCTGACCGAAAAAATTGGACCATTTTCCCCCTATTCGGAAAAGATCTTGGGTAAAATGGCTTAAAATGTTAGTCAGCAGATCTTGTTCATCGGCGGTCCCATATGATTTCTTCTTTACTTTCCGTGTTTAGCTCCCTGTTATTCCGCACGCGACGAAGGATCGTGACCGCACCCTCCGTGATCCACCGATCGATCATTGGTCGGGCTATTCCGAGCGGGATGATTGACAGCGTCCAAGTAGAATCCACGGGAGTGATCCGAGTGGAGGGGTGGCATGCCGAAGCCGAGCTACATCCACATCATCTGCTTCCGCAATGCCGGTGGAATAATCAACCCATCCCTTTGAGCCAGATTTATCGGACTTGGCGTCCGGATGTATCCTCGGGAATAAATAGCGCCAACCGATTCCTGGGATTCGAGTGCCTCTATATTTTACCTGATGCCTTGACTCACACAAGCCAGGCAAAGATGACCGTGGCGTGTGGGAACGAATCCCTGTTTTCCGTCACCGCAGATTTCCAAATGTCCGTTCCCCATTACCGACATTTACTGACGACCACGGATATAGGACACAGGGAACACGTTTATGGCGTAGGACCACCTCCTGTCACGGTCCTGCCCGAGATCCTCGATCTCGCTTTATCCCTTCCGGCTCCCGTTCTCGATCTCGGATGCGGCAGCGGCGCGCTTGTCAACACACTGCGTGTCCGGGGCAGGGAAGCTGTCGGACTGGAGTTAAGGACGAATCCTTTTCTCGCCTCTATATTGCCCGAAGCGAAACCGCACGTGATGCTGTATGACGGTTCACTGCCCCTTCCCTTTGCCAACGGCCAATTCCAAAGCGCCATCGCCGTGGAGGTCCTGGAGCATATTGCCGATTATGAAGCGATCGTAGGTGAACTTGCGCGGGTGGCCGCAAACCAAGTGGTGTTGACGGTTCCCGATATCAGCGCGATTCCTATGGGATTCCATCAGGGGGTGATTCCCTGGCATTTGCTGGAAGCCACCCATATCAATTTTTTTACTCAGCCTGCGTTGGAAGCGCTGCTGCATCGACATTTCACCCATGTCGATATTTTTCGTATCGGTCCGACCGTCGTCAACGGCGCCAAATGGTTCTGCAGCATGATCGCCGTGTGTCGGAAATCCCCCATCGGCAACAAGTCATTGGCATCACATCGATAAAAAAAATCCGCCGATTCTTTTCTTCATGGCAAAGAGATACCATTTCATATATTTCGGCAGCCAGTGAAGAATCCTGAATCGTGAGGCCCCTTGTTGCCTATCCTGCCAGGTGCAGGGGATTTCCGTGACCCTGTGCCCGGAGAAATGGGCCTTGATCACAATCTCCATCCCTATTTCGAACCCACCGTCGCTCTCGATCGTCAGGGCATCCACTGTCTGTTTCCGATACAACTTAAAACTGTTGGTTACATCCGACGTGGGGACACGGGCCATATATCTCAGGCTCAGGCCTGCCATGCGGGAGAGAGTTTTTTTGATGAACGGCCCCCCGATCTGTTTTCCTCCCTTGGCATACCTCGACCCGCAGACCACATCAAAGCCTTTTTCGGCGCATGACACCATCTGATCGACCACGCCATAGTCATCGGAAAGATCGGCCATAGTAACCAGTAAGTACTTCTCCTTGGCTTCCCGCAGGCCCTTCTTGATGGCGTTGACCACCTTTCCGGCGCTGTTTTTCAGTAAAACGAGATCGACGCCCTCTTGCTGAATCCTCTTCACCGGGGGAAGGGTGTTGTCTTCGTCGAAATCATAGATGATGTAGATGGCATGGGGCGTATGTACATTCGCCTCGATCGCCCGGATGGTCTGGCCGATATTTTCCCCCTCGTTGTATACAGGGATGACGATACCCAATTTTTTAGACAATCAAATCCCTCCGACGCGGATCTGGTTTTCTATCCAGGGAATTACTTCATCAAGGGCCTCGCTCAGGGAGGTTCGGGCTTCAAAGCCCAAGACCTGTTTTGCCTTCATCACATCGGGCACCCTTTTCTGCACATCGTACTTGAAAGGATCATCACAAACATATTGAAATGGTTTATCTTCTCTGATTTTTCCCCAGATCATCCGGGCCAGCTCCAGAACGCTCGTCGATACCGGCGTAGAGAGGTTGAAGTCCTCATTCACCGCCTTGTCGCTTTCAATGCAGGCGCGGATCCCCTTTGCCAGATCCCCGGCATAGGTGTAATGGCGAACCTGGTTCCCCTCCCCCAGAATGTGCAAGGGATCCTGCCCCTTGAAAACTTTCTGCACAAGGTCAGGGACGACATGGCTCATGGCCAGTTTGATGTTGCCGGAATAGACATCCCTGTCGTAGACGGCGCGCTTCTCCCCGATACCGACCGCATTGAAAGGCCGGATAATCGTATAAGGCAAACCATACTGCTCGGAGGCTCCCTTGGCAAAATATTCGCAGGCCAGCTTCTGAAAACCATACGTGGACAGAGGCGGCGGACACTTCAGTTGCTCCCCTTCGGGAGTGGGATAGGTTGAGCTCGATTCAAAGACCATCGAAGACGACATCACATTGATCTTGCGAAGCCTTTTCTCGCGGAATGCCCAAATGGCCGCATCGAAGGTGGCCGCCATGATCCGTTCATTTTCCGCCAGGAGGTCATAGGCCAGTTCATGAAACAGGGATATCCCGCCGATGATCGCCGCCAGAGCCACAACCTGGTCACAGTCCGCAATCAGTTCCATTATCAACGGGAGATCTTTGGCATCCCCCTCGACGAACCGGAAATTCGGATGATCGTCATAGCTCTTTGCGACTTTCCCGTATTTCGAAAAATTGTCGATACCGACCACTTGGTGACCTTGATCGAGCAACTCCTGGACCAGATAACCGCCGATGAATCCCGCCGAACCGCTTACGAGAATCTTCATCAAAACTGCCCCCCTTTGCCGAAGAAATTCCAGATATCCACAATTGTCCTGGAGGAGAAATCCAATGCCGCTGTATTATAAAGACTGTGAGGCGCCCCTAAAATCAAGATCTCCGATCGATCGAGGACTTCCGTCAGGGGCAGCAAAGTACTGTCTTTCACGTAAGGATCGGTACAAAGCACATTTTTCGCTTCGATTTCCAGAATCTTTTTCAGTTTATAGGAGAGAGACTCTCGGGCATCGTCGCTGTCCCCTTTGAAGGCCATGCCCAGGATGCCCACCGTCTTTTCCCGGAGCGGATACTGCTCCTTCAGGCGTTGCACGATGAAATTGGGCAACCCCTCGTTCACCAGCATGGCCGAGTGTCCCAGGAAAAACGTGTTGTTGTTGAAAGCGGCGAGCTGCATCGTGTCTTTGAACAGACAGGGACCGGCCGCAAATCCAGCCCCGGGCAACCCTTTGGCCCTCGGGTACTCGTGGGTGATCGCCTCATAGATCCGATAGAAATCCAGACCGCCTGTCGTTGCGATCTGGTAGAACTGGTTGGCGATGGCAAACTGGATGTACCGCCAGACATTGGTAAAGAGCTTCGCCAGTTCCGCCTCTCTGGGCTCCAGGCAAACCACATCATCGGTGATAGACAAAAACAGCTCCCGTACCTCCTGAAGCGAAGCCTCGTCAAAAGAAGAGACAATCTGCGGCAGACTTTTCAGCTCCTCGATGGCCTTGCCTTCAGCGATCCGCTCCGGGCAGAAGGAAACCCGGGTCCTTTTGCCGGCCGCGGTAAACAAATCTTTCACTTTTTCCGTGGTGCCGGGATACACTGTACTCCTTAGGATGATATGCTGATCGTCATCCATCAACTCCATGATCCCGGCAAAGAACCTTTTGAACATGGTAAACTCGGGGTTCAGATGCTCGTCGACCGGGGTCCCGATCACCACAACAATGAAACGGCTTTCCCTGATCACCGATCGGTCCGTAGAGACGTAAAGATTGTTTCCTAGAACCTTTTTAAGTATCTCCTCGGCGCCTTTTTCCATGAAAGGCATTTTACCGCCGCTGATGGTTTCGGCCGCGTCCCGATCGATATCAAAGAGAACCACCCGCCTGCCCCTCTCGGCAAACGTAATGCCCAGGGGCAGACCGACATGTCCCAACCCTCCGACAATACAGACGTCATACGCTTGATCTTTCATCACTTCTCCTTGTTATTTTTCATTGTATCCTTCTGTTGAATGATAAGGAATTTCCTCTTTTTTTTGAAGATGAGCGTAAATAATCACACCTAACACAATGGCTAAACCCATCACAAGCAATGCCCGCCCCGCCGACCGAATGGATTCAGAGATTATTGAGAATAGACCGATCTCAGTCGGCTCTGAGAAAGCAAACCATCCCCGATGCTCTTTAGTCTGATCCGTTGCCTTGATATAGAAAGGGACCCGCGGCGATTTGATATCGACAGACATCCAGCTTTCCTTCGGCAATCTCTTGGGTACAACGGCCTCGATCAATTGATGATCCATGTCATAGAGATCGAGCTTCAGTCGGGAATTATCGAGGTATCCGGCGATCCGAAATCGCAAATAGGGAAGTCGCGGAGGCGGCATTCTCTCGCTTCTTAAATACCCCGTATTCCGATCTCCTTTCGATGTCACGTAAGATCCCCAGACATTTCTGTCCTTGATGACAGGCATTGCACTATAAAATCCATTTTTGACAAAATCATTCCGATCACTAACTGAAGGGACAAAGGCCAGAGGTTTCCTCACCGAAACAGGTAAAATTTTTCTTATAGCGTCATCACGTAATAACGAAGTCAATCTTTTCGCATCCGGATAGGGGATTTCCATATGCCTTGCCATTAGAATGACGTTGTCGTTTTCGCTGGCCAGATAACGGCTGACGGTCTCAGATTGCTTTGCAAGAGAGGAACCCATATTGGAAAAACCCTCTATGGACTCATTGATCAGGAGGTTCAAAAAACCAATCACGGAAAATGCATACCAGAAGGAGCAGGCGATAACAAATCCCTTTCTTCTTTTGAAACTCGCTGAAGAATGGCTATACAGATAATGCGCCGCCAATATATTGACAACGGGTATCAGGCTCAGTGAATCCATATATCGAGAGGCAGGCCCCGAGCCTTCGAATCCCCTGGAATAGGCCATGGCGATGCACTGCAGGAGAGTCCACAGACCCAGACCCATGATAAATAAAGGGTATCCTGACAATTTTTCCTTTTTGCCGATGCCTGTTCGATAGCTCAGGATAACAAACGGACACCAGAGTATGAGAAACAGCAACGGGACGTCAATCCAGGGCCAGGAGAGATTCTTACCCAAGGCCGTCATGAAATCCGAAAAGGAGTTCGGTCGCAGCCCGGCATGACCCTCCGGCACATGAATCAAGAGAATTCCTGCCAGCAGGATCAGGAGGCAGGAGATGAGAGTGATGCCGTCACGCCAGGTCATCCGCCTTTCCCTGTAAGCCCGGATGATCGTCAACGCCAGAGAAACCGGGGCGACAAAGAAACCGGCTCCCATGGTGAACAAGGATAGCACCGCAAAGAAGATCCCCATCATCCAGGATGTTGAAAAGGGACGACTTTGCGAAATCAGCAGTATGGCCATTGATGAGAATCCCAACAGGAAGTAGAAAGAGGACTGAAACCCGAACAACGTATTTTCCCAGGAGAATGGAACGGCAAGGATCAGGACAAACACTCCCGCAATGATCCATAAATCCCTTCGGTCATTGAGTCTCCACAATATCCAGACAAGCCATAAACCGAAAAACGTATGCAGGAAGGCATTGGCTACCGTTTGCAAGTGCGCATCCCATTGCTGATTGATCGCATAGAGGGTTAGGGCCCATAACCGCGAAAAAAAGATCCGATGCTCATTATGAGGTGAGAACAGGGTACTCCATGATAATTTGCCCTGATCATAAGGGATGTACAGCAATTTGGGTTCCGTATCCCATTGATCCCAGAAGGGCAAATCGGAACCATAGTAATGGATAAGAGTGAATTTTGCCCCGAGGATGATCAGAGCGGCTCCGATAAACAAAGACAATGCATATCCATTTTCATCCCTCTCCTGCGGAGCGTTTATCTGCTGCCGATCAAAGAACTTTGATGGGGAACCGACACAGGACGCCACAGCCATATAGGATATGACCAACAATGTCCAGACGAGCATCAGTGTGGTTGGGCTAAAATATGGGATCAATTTTCCTGTTCCTCTGTCATCCGAATCGGTATTTTATCGCCCGTCCGCCGCTGTATCCATTTTGCCGAAGCGTATAAGCGGCATCGTACACCTGAATCTCTTACGATCAGCCCGTATTCTCACGTCGACTCCTCTCCCTGTTTTTCAGCTCTTCCCAGACCTCACCGACCGCTATTCGCGTCGTCTCCGGCGAACCGTCATTGTGGACGACAATATCGGCAAACGGGAGCTTCTCGCCGATCGGCGTCTGCGAGGCGATCCTCTTTTCGGCATCTTCACGTCTGTAACCGTTGCGCGCCACCAGCCTTGCGATCTGTTCCTCCGGGGATAGATAAACAAGGAGAACCAGATCGACCATCGGTTTCATGCCTGCCTCAATGAGCAGGGGGATATCGGAAAGTACAATGGCGTCCGGTTGCACTTTTCGGATCTCTTCGATCCTTCTGTGCCACTCCTTGAAGACCGCCGGATGGACGATGCGGTTGAGCAGGCCCAGTTTTTCCCGATCGGCAAAGACGATGTCGCCGAGCTTTCTGCGGTTGATGGTCCGATCATCATGGAGGATCTCCTCTCCGAAATGGCGGACGATCTCCTGCCACACAGGCCCTTCCGGCTGTTCAACGTCATGACTGAGCTCATCGAAATCGATCAAAAGGGCGCCTTTTCCCACCAGAATCCGGGCGACGGTCGATTTACCGGTGGCAATTCCTCCGGTCAGGCCTACATTCAACATCTTCGCCTCTCCGTTAATATGAACCGTCTGCAGCAAGGGCTTGCAGATTCAGGCTCCCTCTTTGTCGGGGAGATTCGGCCGGTTCCTAGTGAAGATGATGTTCAGCCCCTCGAGGGTGAGAAGCTCATCGACTTCATCGATCTGTTTCGCCTCCCTGGCAATCACTCTCGCAAGACCTCCCGTCGCCAGCACCAGCGGTGAAGAGGCCGCTTCGACCTTCATCCGCTCGACGATCCCGTCGACCAGACCCGCATAGCCATACATGATCCCGGCCTGCATGCCGCTGACCGTGTCTTTGGTGATGATAGAGCGGGGTTTGGTGAGCTCCACCCGCGGCAGCTTGGCCGCCCGGTCGAACAGGGCTTCACAGGAGATCATGATCCCCGGGGCGATGCAGCCGCCCATGTATTCCCCTTTCGGCGAAATGTAATCAAATGTCGTCGCAGTGCCAAAATCCACGATGATCAGCGCCCGCCGGTGCTTCTCATAGGCTGCGACGGCATTGACGATCCGGTCCGCTCCCACCTCCCTGGGGTTGTCGTAGAAGATCGGCATCCCCGTCTTAATCCCCGGTCCGACGATCATCGGTTCGATCCCGAAGTATTTCTGACTGAGAGGATCGAGGATATTGAGCATCGGCGGCACGACGCAGGAAATAATGATGTCCTTGATCGCACCGGAACTGATCCGGCTGTTCTTGAGGAGGTTGAGGATAAGCGCCCCGTACTCGTCGACGGTGTGATCGACGACGGTTCTGATCCGCCAGTCGTGGATCAGTTCCTTCCCATCATAAAGACCAAGAACCGTATTGGTGTTTCCCACATCGATGACCAGAAGCATGTTTCAGCCTTTCACAATGGAAGCGTCTCCGGCAATAATCCTTCGGACGGCGCCCAGTTCATCTTCAAGCAGTAGCGCCCCGTCATCGTCGATACCGACAACCACCCCCTCCTGCGCCTCGCCTTGGAAAAGGACGCGGACGCGCCTGCCCGTCATCCCCGAACGAGAGAGCCATTTCTCCCTGACCGGCGCGAATCCCTCGCCCAGGAAAATCCGGTACCACTTCTCAAAAGAGTCGCACAAAAGAACGGCCACCTCTTCACGGGGAAATATCCTCCCCGTCTCTTCCCGGAGCGACGTTGCCGTTTTGCGAAACACCGGATCAAAATCCTCCCCGGTGATGTTCACATTCAGACCGATCCCCACCACAATCCCGTCGAGAGCCCTTCCTGTCGTCTTCATCTCTGTGAGTATGCCGCATACCTTCCGCCCCTGGATGCACACATCGTTCGGCCATTTAAGGCCCACACCCGCGGGACAGAAAATGGAGATCATCTCCGCGACCGCCACTCCCGCCATCAGTGTGATCCGGGCGGCCTCCGCGGGGGCAATGGCAGGGCGGAGCAAAAAGGAGGCATAGAGGTTACGACCGGGTGGGGACTGCCATACCCTCTGCAGACGCCCCCTACCGCTGGTTTGACAATCGGCGAAGACAACTGTCCCTTCGGCTGCTCCTTCCCGCACGAGTTTCAGGGCCAGACGATTCGTCGAATCGACTACCGGGAGATAGTGAATCCTCCAACCCATCCTCCGCCCGGCCAAACGGGACTTCAGCGCCTCGGCGTCAAATTCTCTGCTGTCCATCGCCAGATCTGCCATGCAGCGCCAAACCGCTTCGCTCTGCATGGCACCCTTCCTTCCCGAAATAACGCCGAAGTCCCTCCCGCCCCATCATGAGGGTATGCCCCCCACCTGCATTACATCGAGGGAGATGTCCGCCGCCGTCACAGAGTGGGTCAGCGCACCCACCGAGATCAGATCCACACCTGTATCTGCAACCTCCCGGACCCTTTCGAGGGTCATGTTTCCCGAAGCCTCGAGGGGAATCTTTCCCCCTACCTTATGGACCGCCTGCGCCATTTCCGCGATCCCCATGTTGTCGAGAAGAATCGCATCCACCCCGGCGGCGAGCGCTTCTTCCAGCTCGGCCATATCCTTCACCTCGACCTCGATTTTCAGCGTATGGGGGACACGTTCGCGAATCCGCCTGACGGCAGGTCCGATTCCGCCAGCCGCTGTGATATGGTTGTCTTTGATCAGAACTCCATCGTAAAGGGCAAAACGGTGGTTGAAACCCCCGCCCATTCGAACGGCACACTTGTCGAGGATCCTCAAACCCGGCACGGTTTTTCTGGTATCCAGGATCTTTGCCCCGGTTCCCCTGATCGCATCGCTGTAACGCCGGGTCATGGTGGCGATCCCGGACATCCGTTGGAAGAGGTTCAGGGCGACCCTTTCAGCGGTCAAAATGGAAGCGAGACTGCCGGAGATCTCGGCAAGGAGATCCCCTTTCCCGGCCATTTCTCCATCTCGTCGCCGGGCCGTAAAGATCAAAGTAGGATCCAATGTGAGAAAAACATCACGGAAGACATCAATCCCCGCAACGACCATTTCCGTCTTGGCCGTCGCCCGTGCGACTCCTGCCTCATCTCCCCGAAGCGCCGCTCCGGTCGTGATGTCACCCGGACCGACATCCTCATCGAGGGCCATCCGGATCACCCTGGCAAGCGCTTGCCGAAATGACATGATCTCTCCCTCCTACCCGCTCTTGGAAAAGGCCGCCAGCCGTATGAGGGCCGCATCGAGAGCGGCCCTCTTTTCCCTGAGCACCCGAGCCTTCTCCTGCTCCTTCTTGACGACGGCCTCTGCCGCCTTTGCCAGAAATTCAGGATTGGCCAATTTTCGCGAGACGAGGATCAGGTCTTTGTCGACCCGGGCGATCTCCTTCTGCAGACGATTCTCCTCCCCCGCAACGTCGATTACCCCGGCGAGAAAGAGATAGACATGAACCGGACCGGCCACCGCCGTGGCTGCCCCCTTCGGTTCCGTCATCTCACCGGTGATGATCAGGGTCTCCAGATTGGCCAGATTCATAATGTAAACCCTCCCCTTCTCCAGCGTCGTCTGGAGGTCGGCAGCGGGTACGGCCAGGGTGGCCTTTAGCTTTAGCGAGGGGACGACATTCATCTCCCCGCGGATGTTTCGGATTCGGGTGATTACTTCCATGATGAGGGCCATTTCTCCCTCAGCCTCGGGATCCGACATCGTCTCGTCCGCTTCAGGAAACGGGCTTACCATGATCGAACTTTCATCCGCGACCAGTGTCTGCCAGATCTCCTCGGTCAAAAACGGCATAAAGGGATGGAGCAGCTTGAGAGATGTCGTCAGTACGTCAGTAAGTGTTTTCTGTGCAGCCCTTCTCGCGGCGTTGTTCTCCTTACCGTAAAGGACCGGTTTGATCAGTTCAAGGTACCAATCGCAGAACTCGTGCCAGATGAACTGGTAAACCGCTGCCGTGGCATCGTTGAAACGATATTCATCCAGACCCCGGATCACTTCGGCGATGGTCCGATTGAGCCTCGCTTTGATCCAGCGGTCGGCGATCGATTCGTCCTCCCTTTGAACGGCTGCATCAGACGAGTAATCCTCCACATTCATCATAGAGAACCGCGTGGCATTCCATATCTTGTTGATGAAATACTTATAGCCCTCAATCCTCTCTTCCGACATCCTGACGTCCCGTCCCTGGGCGGTAAAGGCAGCGAGCGTAAACCGAAAGGCGTCCGTCCCGAAACGGTCCATCATCTCCAGGGGATCGATGCTGTTCCCTTTGGACTTGCTCATCTTCTCGCCGTTTTCGTCCCGGACGAGGGCATGGAGATAGACATCGCGGAAAGGGACGTCCTTCATCACGTAGAGCCCCATCATCATCATCCTGGCAACCCAGAAGAAGAGGATATCGAAGCCCGTGACCAGCAGAGAAGTGGGGTAAAAGGTCCTGAGCGCTTCAGTCCTCTCCGGCCAGCCGAGGGTTGAGAAGGGCCACAGCCCCGAACTGAACCAGGTATCCAGGACATCCTCCTCCTGCCTGAGTTTCGTCCCGCCACAGTCCGGACACAAATCAGGATCGTGAGAGGCGACGATCACCTTCCCGCATCCATCGCAGTTCCAGACGGGGATTCGGTGCCCCCACCAGATCTGTCGTGAAATACACCAGTCGCGAATGTTGTTCATCCATTCGAAATAGGTGGCCTCCCACGAGGGCGGGATAATGCGTGTCTTCCCCTTAACTACCGCTGCCGTCGCCTCCTTGGCCAGTGGCGCTATTTTAACGAACCACTGCCGGGAAACGGCCGGCTCAATATCCGTCTTGCAGCGATAGCACTGGCCGATATTGTGGGCGTACGGCTCCGTGCCGACGAGGTAGCCGCCCGTCTCAAGATCCCGGACAACGTTTCTGCGACATTCGTAACGGTCCTGGCCCTCATAGACTCCGCCGTTTTTGTTGATCACGGCATTGTCGTCCATGATCCGAATGATTTCGAGTTTATGGCGACCCGCCATGGCGAAGTCGTTGGGATCGCTGGCCGGCGTGATCTTGACGGCGCCGGATCCGAACTCCATCGTGACATAGTCATCCGCGATGACGGGAATCCGCCGGTTCATCAAGGGGAGAATCACCTCCCTGCCGATCAGCTCCCTGTAGCGTCCGTCATTGGGATTGACGGCCACCGCCGTATCGCCCAACATCGTTTCCGGCCGTGTTGTGGCGACAACGATCCCCCCTTCTCCTTCGACAAAGGGGTAGCGGATGTTCCAAAGATGGCCGGCCTCCATATGGTATTCCACTTCCAGGTCGGAGATGGCGGTTCTGCAACGGGGGCACCAGTTGACGATATAATCCCCCTGGTAGATGAGACCGTCGTTGTAAAGGCGGACAAAGACTTCACGGACAGCTTTGGAAAGGCCTTCATCCATGGTGAAGCGTTCGCGAGACCAGTCGCAGGAGCAGCCGAGACGCTTGAGCTGGTGGATGATCACCCCGCCGTACTTGGCCTTCCACTCCCATACCCGCTCAATGAACTTCACCCGGCCAAGATCATGCCTCGTGAGGCCCTCCTTTGCCAGTTCCTGCTCGACCACATTCTGCGTTGCGATCCCCGCATGGTCCATCCCCGGCATCCAGAGGGCGTTATACCCTTGCATCCTCTTGTAACGGACGCAGATATCCTGGAGAACGTTATTGAGGGCATGTCCCATATGGAGCATCCCTGTCACGTTCGGCGGGGGTATGACGATGGAAAACGGTTCTTTTGAACTACTGTCCGCTGCATGAAAAAAATCATTGTCCAGCCAGTATTGATACCATTTGGCCTCCGCCGCCCGGGGCTCGTAAACCTTCGTTAACGCTTCTTTACCCATGCATCCTCTCTTTGTTTTTTTCTAATATCGTAATTCGTCCCTCATCCTGCGGATCATAAGCAGGGCATCTGCGCCTTCCACAGGACCGAGCGGAGCAAATGCGCCCGACGCCGTGTCCTTGGCCTCCATAATTCGCCGGGAGGTCGCCAACATCACCGCATTGAAATAGGGATGATCGATCTGCAAATCGATAAATGGGGAGGGGCTGCCGATATATCGCTTTGCCAGGGAATGGTCGTCTGAGACCTTGATGAGGATATCTTCGATCATCATCGCATAACTCGCCCGGTCTAAAGGTTCGTCGGGTCGGAATGTGCCGTCCGGATAGAGATCAAGTCCCCGTATCCCTATCCTGATGACCCCTTCGATATCCGTCCTGCGGGGATGGCGGGCGATATCCGTCGCGGTTGCCGGCCTTGCCGTTTTTGTCCGCATTTTTTCCAAGTCCCTCAGCCGTTTGTCGAAGATTCTCGGTGTTTGCAAGGCGTAAAGGGCTTCAATCTTCATTTCCTCCACTAGAAGGAGCGCCATATCCGCCCGAGTAATCCGTTCCATCAGGGCAATCTTCTTGCCCGTCATGGTCTCCGGCATCGCTCGCTGGATCTTCTGCACGAGCCTCCATCTGCCGTCGGCTTCGGTGACATAGTCTCCATTGAGATCGAGGATCCGATTGAACATTCTGCCTGCAGGTTCCAGGTCCAGAACGGTCAGATAGGATTCGCCCATGAAATAATAAACGGATGCGGCCTTGGGATCGATGAGAACCGCCTGGTCAAACGCCTTCTTTGAGGATTTAAACCAGGAATCGTTGGATGTGCATTCGGTCCCGATTCGCAGACAGGTTGCATGACTCAAGTTATTCACGCGGATAGTTCCCACCAGAGCAAAAATCTTCTCCTCATTGCTTCGGGCGTACTTTTCCGCTTTATTGACTGCATCGAATCCTCCGGCAAAGTCCCCATGGTAGGCCTTGACGAGACCGGTGCCGGCATGGGCCTTTGAGTTTTCCTGATCCAGTCGGAGGGCGAGTTCAAATTCCCGACCTGCATCGGCGAATTTTTCCTGATTGAGCAGGACGACGCCGGCAAAGGTATGGTGCTCAGGGGTATCGAGCTGGGTCAAGCGCTGCTGTACCCTAAGACTGCAAGAGATCATAAGGAAGCCTGCTGCCAGCGCCCCTAAAAGCCTAAGCAGGGTTGTCGATCTCACTTCACCCATTAACATGATCTCATTCCTCGAGAAAACCCCGTGTGAATCCGTCCGTTTCCCTTTCATCCCGGCTGTTTTCCATATCTTCATCATCTTTTGAAGTCAAGAAAATTCCCTCTCCCGCCTGAGCGGATTCCTCACAACCACTTGAAAAACGGCGATATTGCGAATTGAGATGGCTGCCTGCCCAGGGTCCTTCATCGATGGAGAAAAAAACGGATTTTCTCGGCCACCGCTTCGAAATCGTCCGGGGCATGCCAGGAGATCTCCCTATCGGCGGCAAACCAGGTCATCTGCCGTTTTGCATAGCGGTGCGTATCGCGCTTGATCAACCGGACGACTTCCTCCAGGTCCCCTTCTCCGGCAAGAAAGCCGCAAATATGCCGGTACCCCAGAGATTGCATTGGCTTTAGAGATCGGCCATAACCCATCGCTAGCAAACGCCGTACCTCATCCACGAATCCGTCCGCGATCATCCGGTCCGTTCTTTTTTCAATCCTCGCCTGTAATACCGTTTTATCCGACATGAGACCGATCTTGATGACCTCGAAGGGCTTCTCCCGGAAACGGTGGTCCTGCTGATGGTCGACTATGGACCGTCCGGTCAATTCCAGGACCTCCAGGGCGCGGATGATCCTGACCCCGTCATGAGGGTTGATCTGAGCGGCCGCCTTTTGATCTTTCATTCGGAGCTTTTCGTACAGATGGGATTTCCCCAACCGTTTCATCTCATCTCTGAGAATCTGCCGAAGGGATTCGTCCGCACCCGGCCCTGCAATCAGTCCCCCTAATAGAGCCCGGATATAGAGGCCTGTACCACCGACAACAAAGATCGGTTTTTGCTCCCTGTGCAGACAGGAGATAACTCTGTGAGCCAGATCACAGTACCGGGAGACGTCGAATGGTTGATCCGGATCGACCACGTCGAGGAGGTGATGGGGAATGCACCGTCGCTCCTCCGGTGTTGGTTTCGCGGTGCCGATGTCCATCCCCCGGTACACCTGCAGCGAATCGGCGCTGACAATCTCACCTCCAATGAGCCCGGCTATCTTCAGGGCCATCTTTGTTTTTCCCACACCAGTCGGCCCGACCAGAAGGACCACGCGTGGTTTCGATGCACCGGAGATGGGCATAGACGCCTCTCTATTTCCTCCTGAACATCTTCTCCAGCTCGGCGACGGAGATCGAAACCGCAAGCGGTCGTCCATGCGGACAGGTGGCCGCATGAGAAATGGCATCAAGCTCACGGCAGAGTCCTGACACCTCCGGGCCGGTCATATTGCGATTCGCCTTGATCGCTCCATGGCAGGCCAGGGCCGTAAAGATCTTCTCGCGTTTTTCCTGTAGAGGCATATCGCGATCCGCCTCCCCACATTCTGCAAGAAGATCGAGGAGCAGCGTCCGCGCCTCGGTATGCGACAGAAAGTCGGGAATGGCCCTTATCACGACAGAATCACCTCCGAACGGTTCTACTTCCATACCAGCCTCTTCCAGGATAGGAAGGGCCTCCGTGAGGAATGCGATATCACGGGGAGGCAGGCTCACCACTTCCGGAAGGAGGAGGCGCTGGCCGACCGCCTTATCATTTTGCGCCTGCCTCCGGAGCTTCTCAAAGAGGACCCGTTCATGGGCGGCATGCTGATCGACGAGGACCATCCCCTCCTCACCGGTAAAAATCAGATACGTCCCCGCTGTCTGACCGATGTAAAGAAGATCGGAAAAACAGTGGAAATGGGGACAGCCACTATTTTCTCCGGAAGAAAATAGTGGCTGTCCCCATTTCGCATCTTCCCGGGAGAGGGGCGGCGGGTTCGCTGGAGCGTCTGTTTTTACCGTCACCGGACCGCTGAAGAAAAGTTTTCCCGGTCCGGAGGAGACCCGGTACCGTTTCAAGGCCTCTTCGACACGGGAGACATACCCAGACGGAACTGCACCAGATGATACCGCTGCACCCGCCGCTCCCGGGGTGAGGCCTGCGCCGATCGCCCCGCTGAGTGTATCCACAATGAGTGCATAGATCCCCCGCGGATTCCGAAAACGGACCTCCATTTTCGCAGGATGGACATTCACATCGACATCCCCCGGCGCGACTTCCAAACCAAGAACGGCCGCCGGATAACGCCGTGCCTCGATCAGGCGGCGGTAGGCCGTCATGACCGCATGGTTCAGCAGGTAATCCTTCACAAATCTCCGGTTCACATAGACGTACATCTGCGCGGCGCTGGAACGGGTAAACTCCGGGCGGGAGACGAATCCCGTTAGTCTTACACCCTCAATTTCCCCAGCCGCCGGGATCAGTTGACCGCGGAAATCCTGACCCAGGGTGAGTGCGATTCTCTCCGATAGATCCGGCGCCGAGGGGATATTCAGGACCGGCCGGCCGCCTACCGACGCCCGTATTTTAACCGCAGATTGCATCAAGGCAAGACGGGTGATCACTTCCATGCAGTACCCCTGTTCCGTCATATCGCTCTTGAGGAATTTCCGGCGGACCGGCACCGGTTCGAAGATCCGGCTGACGAGGATCGAAGTCCCGACGGGGCAGCCTATATCAGAGATTTCCTTCATCTCGCCCCCTTCGACGATCGCCCGCGTACCCGCCGGGGACGAGATCTGCCGCGTCACCATTTCCACCCGGGAGATCGAAGCGATGCTGGGAAGGGCCTCTCCCCTGAAACCGAAGGAATGGACCCGGTAAATATCATCGAAAGAACCGATCTTACTCGTCGCATACCGGGCAAAGGCCAGCGGCACGTCTTCGCGGGCAATGCCCTCTCCGTTATCGGTCACCCGGATGGATGAGCCGCCCTTCTCCAAGTCCACTGTAATCTCCGTGGCTCCCGCATCCAGGGCGTTCTCCAGCAGTTCCTTGACGATGGACGCCGGCCTCTCTACCACTTCACCCGCAGCAATGCAATTGGTCAGCGTTTCCGGCAGGATGACAATTTTTCCCGACAATATTTCTCCTTTCTATGCCGTGCAAACTCTTTGGGTAGATTTGTATTTGACTGCCGTCATGGGTATTTTACATCCTTCAGATAAAGTCCTTGCGGCGGAGCGGTGAGACCTGCCCTTCGACGATCCATCGCCGCCAGGATCTCGGCGGCCTTCTCCGGGTTACATTTTCCCCTGCCGCAATCGACCAATGCGCCGACGATGGTTCTGACCATATACCGTAAGAAGCCGTCGGCTTCCACCGAAATATCGATCATGCCGTCAGGATCCTTCTCCACGGCAATTGCGAGTATCGTCCGGACGTGATTCTCACTGTCGGTGTGGGTAGAACAGAAGGAGGAAAAATCGTGCCTCCCCTCAAAGACAGGGAGCGCTTCGGCCATTCTCGCCAGATCGAGGGGCTTCCAGATGAACCAGGCATGGTTTCTCTCCAGGGCAGGCCGAACCGGCCGGTTGCAGATCCGGTAGAGGTACACCTTGCTCACCGCATCGAAGCAGGCATGAAATGTGGGAGGGGTCTCGCAAACCTCCTTTACAACGATATCCATTGGGAGGAGGCTGTTGATCCCCATCAGAAGACTCCTCTCGCCGAGACGGGAGGCGGTATGAAAATTCGCGACCTGATGGAGGGCATGCACCCCTGCGTCCGTGCGGCCGGAACCGATCACACGGATCTCCTCGCCCGTCGTCCTTCCGATGCATTCCTCAAGGACTTGCTGGATGGAGATGCCGTTGATCTGACGCTGCCATCCGCAATAGGCGCCGCCGTCATACTCGATGATCAGTTTGATATTTCTCATCGCTCGATCCGTTTACGATCCGTCCGGATAGAAAAAAGGGGGAAGACTCCCTCCCCCCCTTGATCAATCGAACCGACCCCCGCTCGATCATCCACGGACTTTATCGCCACAGTGTTCGAGGGCCGCAACCGCCGGCAACACCTTCCCCTCCAGAAGCTCCAATGAGGCGCCGCCGCCGGTGGAGATATAGGTGATCTTGTCGCTTTCTCCCGCCTTATGAATCGCCACATCCGTATCCCCGCCACCGACGATGGTCAGGGCAGAGGAATTGGCCACACTATGTGCCATTGCCGCGGTCCCTCTGCTGAAGGCGTCGATTTCGAAAAGCCCCATGGGACCGTTCCAGATGATCGTCTTGGCATTGCCCAGGGCCTCCGAGAAAAGGGTGATCGTTGCGGGGCCGATATCGAGACCCATCCAGTTCGGATTCATCTCCTGAATGGGAACGATCCTTGTCTTAGCGCCGGGGCTCTTGTCCTCGGCGATGACACAGTCGATGGGAAGATAGAACTTGACCCCCAGCTCTCTGGCGGTTTTAATGATCTGCAGCGCTTCTCCCATCAGGTCATCCTCGACAAGGGATTTCCCGATGTCGAAGCCCTGCGCCTTTAGAAAGGTGAAGGCTATCCCGCCGCCGATGATCATTTTATCCACCTTCCGGATCAGATGGCCGACGGCCTGCAATTTCCCGGATACCTTCGAACCGCCGACGATCGCCACGAACGGCCGCGCCGGTCTGTCCAGGGCTTTCTCGAAATAGCTCAGTTCACTCTTGATGAGGAAACCGGCCCCGCATTGTCTGATGAACTGGGTGATCCCCACATTCGAGGCATGCTTTCGGTGGGCGTTGCCGAAGGCGTCATCGATATACACATCCGCCAATCCGGCCAGCTCGGCGGCAAAACGGTCGTCGTTCTTCTCCTCTTCACTGTGGAACCGGAGATTCTCCAACAGGAGGATGCCCCCCGGCTTCAGATCGTCGACCAGTCTCCGGACTTCTCCTCCTATGCAGTCCGGGGCCATCTGGACCTCTTTCTCGAGAAGACGGGAAAGCCGCTTTGCCACCGGCGCCAGGCTCATCTCCGGCACCGACTTGCCCTTCGGCCGGCCCAGATGGGACATGATGATCACCCGGGCGCCCTCGTCCAAGGCATGATTGATGGAAGGGAGGACGGCCCTGATTCTGGTGTCATCCGTGATGTTAAGGGAACTGTCGAGGGGAACGTTGAAATCGAAGCGGAATAAAACCTTCTTTCCCCGGATGTCTATATCGTCTATAAACTTCATGGTTTCTCCTTTCCGCGTCCGCGGCGGGCGATGATGAAATCAGTTGAAAATAAG
>PNOO01000015.1 GCA_013824905.1 Syntrophus sp. (in: bacteria)
TTCACCCTGGGTTATCGGTTCGCTGTCGATGGCCGTATCGTCGCCTATTGCCCGGACACGGGCTACTGCGAAAACGCCGTGACGCTGGGCCGTTCTGCCGATCTGCTCATCACGGAGTGCGCCTATAAACAGGGACAGTCCTGCGAGATCTGGCCCCATCTCAATCCGGAGACGGCGGCGCGTATCGCCAGCGAGGCGGGGGCGAAACAGCTCGTCCTCACCCACTTCGATGCGGGAATTTATCAGAGTCTTCGCGAACGGAAGGAATCGGAGGCGGTTGCCGCCGGAATCTTCCCTGCGACGACGGCCGGAATGGATGGCCTCGAACTCGTGCTCTAATCGAGCATGTCCCTGAGCATGGGAAGCTGCAGGTCCATCGCCCTCTTCCCCTCTTCGATCGCTTCATCGGCCCGGTTGAATTCCATCAGCCCGATATGGGCCAGCTTCGGCTTGACGAGGACATCCGGCGGGTCGGTGAGGAGCCGCTGGCGGGTGATGGCGTCCTGCATGATCTTCACGGAGGTGGCCATCACGTCGAAGAGCGACGGCCCCCGCTCAGACTGTTCCTGAAAGATCTGACGGAAAAGGGTGAGATTCCCCTGCTGGGCCGTCTGGTTGAGAAACGCCGCCCAGCGACCCTGGGCCCAGGACGAAATTCCGTTCTTGTTGTTGCCGTTGTTGCCGTTGTTGTTCGGGGGGTCGGCCATCCGTCGAACTTTCGGTTTCCCCATGATGTCCGAATTCAGATTGACCGCGATGACGATGTCGGCGCCCATCGCCCGGCAGGGCGACACAGGCACAGGATTCACCAGCCCCCCGTCCACCAGCCACTGGCCGTTCCTTCCGTAGGGAGTGAAAATACCTGGAAGTGAGATGCTCGCCCGGACGGCATCGATGAGCGATCCTTCGCGGATCCAGACCTCCTTGCCTGTCTTCAGATCAGTCGCGACGGCGGAGAAAGGCACCGGCAGCTCCTCGATCCTCGGATCGGAGAGGATTCCCCGCAGATATCCACTGATCTTCTCGCCTTCGACGAGTCCCGAACGGGGGATCATCACATCCATGAAACCGATGATGTGCGACCAGGAAAGCTTCCGGACCCACCGATTCAGCGGATCGAGAAATCCGGCCGCATATGAACCAGCGACGAGCGCGCCGATGGAGGCGCCACAGGTATAATCAATGGGGATCCCCGCTTCCAGCAGACTCCGGATCACACCGATATGAGACCATCCCCGGGCAGATCCGCTGCCCAATGCAATACCCACTTTTTTTGTCAATGGATCTCACCGTTCCTTATGCAAATGTAATTTGCGGGACACTATCACATTCCCCCATACAATGCGAAAACAAATACCCCCGCAAAGAAAAATTCCTGTTCACTCGGCACTGCCTGTTGCCCTAAAAACCCCTTGACATACAAGGTGGTTTCTCTTATCCTCGCTTCGCACAAAAGCAAGATCTTGTGGATAGCAGCGTGGCCAAAAACCATTCTTGAAACATCATCGGGTTTAATATCCTTTGTCTGAGGAGACGATCGTGGAAAATCGGAAAATGATTTTGGATGAGATCTTTGAGACGGCGCTTCAAAATGACATGACCTATTTCGGTTGAACCCAATCCGTTCTTGCAGCTTTGCAGGAAAAATTAAACGTGGGCAGCGCGGAGGTTTTTAAAGCCGGAAGCGCTCTGGCAGGCGGTGTGGCACGAAGAGGCGAAACATGCGGAGCTCTCACAGGCGCCATCATGGCGGTTTGTTCCGTCGTTGGACGGGAGAGGCTTGAAGATCGGGAGCAATATGGAAAAGCGATGGAAGAAGCCGGTCGGGTTTATGACCTGTTCGCTAAAGAAGTCGGCCACACGCTTTGCGAGGATATACATAAGAATCGGTTTGGCAAGGTCTACCATCTGATTATCCCGGAAGAGAGGACAGCCTTTCACGAGGCGGGCGGCCACAGCAAGACAGGATGCCCACAAGTTTGCGGGATTGCCGCCAGGATCGCCGCGGAGGTCCTTCTCGACATCAAGCAAAAATGAATTCAGAGCCGCCCGACAAGATTCTTGACTTTGAACACATTTTTTGTTGAGATGGCGGCACTTCTTTACTCTTGCCGAAACAAAGCGTACCAAAAACCCTCATAGGGATCTCTTTCGCATACAGGAGCGATGTTCCGGGATGCTAAAATTGAAGATTTTCCTCCGCAATCGTAACGTGATCTTTCTCATCGCCCTGGCCGCGAGCCTTCTGGTTCCTCACGCAACCCCACTGACCCGGCACCTGGTCCTACCCGCTCTGGCCCTGGCGATGTCTCTGGCCACAATGGAAATCGCCAGCAGCGTCTTTCGCCGGCCCCGTTCACTCCTCTTTCCGGCCTTCCTTGGGATCATCATGAGCTATGTCGTCCTGGGCAACATCATCATCGGACTGTCCGCCTTCATGATCCGCGACGAGATGACATGGACCGGGTTCGTCCTGCTGGCGTCGGTGCCGCCGGCCATCGCAGTCATCCCTTTTTCCGGCTTTCTCCGCGGCAACGGGCTGCTTTCCCTTATCGGCACTGCGGGGGCCTATCTGGGCGCGCTGGTCATCATGCCGCTCATCGCCCTGGGGCTCCTCAGTTCCGCTGAGCTGGATCCTTTCAAACTCTTTATAATCACCGTCGAGCTGATTGTTCTTCCCTTGGCCGTCTCACGGTGGCTGATCCAAAAGGGCATAAGAGAGAGGATCGAACCGCACCGCAGCACCGTCACGAACTGGAGTTTCTTCGTCGTCATCTACACTTTGATCGCCCTGAACCGAAACGTCATCCTCGATCAGACGATGCTCCTCCTGCCGATTGCGTCCGTCTCCATCATCACCATGTTCATCCTCGGCTTCCTCATCGACTGGGTCTTAAGCCTCTTCCATATCCCAAAAGAGACCCGGACAAGTCTCGTTCTCCTTGGCACCCTCAAAAATCAGGGATTGGCGGGCGGCCTCGCCCTCACCCTCTTCAGTCAGGAAGCGGCCCTACCGTCGGCGATTTCCACAATAGTCATGATCGTTTACGTCATATGGCTGGATTTCAAGAAACGTTGGGATTGAAAAAAAGGGAACAGGAGGGAAAGGTCTATGATGGATTATCCACTGTTGCTAAGGACGTTTCTTTTGAGAGCGGCAAAATATTTCCCGAAAAAGGAAGTGATCTCCGTCTATCCGAATAACGAAATCTTCCGTTACACCTATGCCGATTATTTCAAGCGGACCTGCCAGTTGGCCCATGCCCTCGCGTCTCTCGGGGTGAGGCGCGGTGATCACGTAGCCAGCATGGCGCTGAACACCCACCGGCATCTCGAGCTCTACTTCGGCGTCCCCTGCATGGGCGCCGCCCTTCACACCACGAACTTCCGCCTCCCTCTGCACCATCTGGTCTATATTATCAATCATGCCGAGGACAAGGTCTTGTTCGTCGATGAGGATCTGGTCTTCATCATCGATGCGATCAAGGACCAGCTCCCGACGATCAAGCATTACGTAATCCTGTCTCAGAGCGGCAAGATGCCCCAGACCGGCCTCAAACCGGTTGTCCTTTACGACGAGCTCATCGCCCAGTTTCCTGAAAGCTATGACTTCCCGGACAATCTGAGCGAATGGGATCCGGCGATGATCTGTTACACATCGGCAACGACAGGAGACCCGAAAGGGGTTGTCTATTCGCACCGGGGCCTTGTCCTGCACAGTTACGCAGTGGGCTGCACGCTTCGGGTCGCGGAGAACGACTGCGCCCTGCATATGGTCCCGATGTTTCACGCCAACGCCTGGGGAGGACCCTTCGGCTGCGTCGGCATCGGCTGTAAACAGGTCCTGCCGGGGCGGGAAACGATCAACATGGAGGCCATCTGCAAGGCAATCGCTGAGGAAAAAGTGACCTTTACCGCCGGCGTCCCCACGATCTGGCTCATGCTCTATAACTATCTGGAGGGCGGCGGCAAGCACGACTTCTCGTCGCTCAAGACCATCGTCTCCGGCGGCTCGGCCTGCCCACGCTTTCTGATGGAGGCCCTAAACGAAAAGTACGGTTTCCCGATCATGCAAGCCTACGGCATGACGGAGGCCTCGCCGCTGGCCCTCGCCGCCATGCCGAAAAGCTATATGACGGATTGGCCGAAGGATAAGCTCTACGATGTGAAATCCAGCGCCGGTGTCTTGGCGCTCGGCCTCGAGATGAAGATCGTCAACGAAAAAGGGCAGGAGGTGAAGGCAGACGGCAGACAATGGGGAGAGATCCTCCTCAGGGGACCATGGATCGCCGATGAGTATTACAAGGATCCGGCACGGTCCAAGCCCTCTTTTGAAGGGGGATGGTTCCACACGGGGGATGTGGGGACCATCGACGAGGAGGGATATGTGTCTCTCATCGACCGGACGAAGGACCTTGTAAAAAGCGGCGGGGAGTGGATCTCCTCCGTCGATCTGGAGAGCCTGATCATGTCCCATCCGGCCATCTTGGAGGCCGCCGTAATCGGCATCCCCCACCCCAAATGGGTGGAGCGCCCCTTGTGCTGCGTCACCCTCCGGCCGGGCCAGGCCGTGACGGAAGAAGAGCTTAAGGTCTATCTCAAGGACAAGGTCAAGGCCACCTGGTGGATCCCGGATCACTTCGTCTTTCTAGACCAGATCCCCAAGACCAGTGTAGGGAAGTTCAGCAAAAAGGAGCTCCGCGAGATGGTCGCCGGCGGCAAGATCCGGGTCCCGGCCGAGTGAAGAAGTTCCGCCCCCCGTTACGGATCTATTCGCTTGCAAGAGTGAGGAGACGGGAATAGAATGAAGTATATCAACCCTACCGAAAAGAAAGGGTTCGCTATTCCGTCTGAAAGGCGTGACAGAGGATCAGTACCCCAACTAAAGGAGGACAATCTCATGAAATGCAACGTCGGCAAAACGGACCGCATTATCAGGGTCATCATCGGACTCGCGATCATCTGGGCAGGTTTTTACTATGAGAATTGGTGGGGCGCGCTCGGCGTCGTTTTTCTGATCCCCGCGGCGATCGGCCACTGCCCTCTTTATGTCCCCTTCAAATTTTCCACTTGCCGGAAAGATGATTGATAGGACTCTTTAATCATCATGACGCGAAACCGGGAAAGTTAACAGACTCGACAGGAATGGGTATCCATCATGCAGGCAGATCACCGAGATTACAATCGGGGTCACCGAAAGCGCTTGCAGCAGAAATTCTCAACGGCGGGAGTTGAGGCCCTCCATGAGTATGAGGTGCTGGAACTCCTTCTCACCTATGTGATACGGCGGCAGGACGTTAAACAGCAGGCCAAGGCGCTCCTGGAAAAGTTCGGTTCCGTCAAAGGGATTTTGGACGCGGAGATCGATGATCTGCAAGCGGTACCGGACGTCGGGGACCGTTCCGCGATCCTTTTCAAACTCATCAAGGAAATCTCTTCTCTCTACCTCAAGCAAAAGGCCTCAGAGAAGAAACAGGTTTCATGTACAACGGAGCTTTTGGATTTCTGCCGGACAAAAATGGGCGGGAAGAAGGATGAGGAGTTCTGCGTTATTTACCTGGACGCCCAGAACCAGATCATCGAGTTCGAAACGGTCCAGAAGGGGATCGTCAACCAGGCCGTGGTGTATCCTCGGCAGGTCCTGGAAAACGCCCTGAAGAAAAAGGCCTCGGCGATCATCCTTGCCCATAACCACCCTTCCGGCCATGTCCGCCCTTCGGATGCGGATATCAGACTCACCAAGACGATCCAGGAAACGGCGAAGGTACTGGACATCCTCGTCCACGATCATATCATCATCGGGGAAAACCGCTTTTTCAGCTTCCGGGAAGAAGGGCTGATGCCCTGATCCTTAAAGCCAGAGAACAAGTTCCGGGATCACCGAAAAAGGGGATCACGAATGATCCCCGGTTTTTTTATTATTATGATGTCGCGGGTTGCCCGACGATCTCTCTGCAAAAGGCGGAAGGGTTACCGCTTCTTCCCGTCAACCCTCTCTTTGAGCTCCTTGCCGACCTTGAAGAAGGGGAGTCTCTTGGGAGAAACCTTGATGCTCTTTCCGGTCTTGGGGTTTCTCCCCGTATAGGCGTCATATTTTCGTACGACGAAGCTTCCGAATCCCCTGATTTCGATCCGGCCGTTTTTCCTGAGTTCATCGGTAAATCCCTTGAATACAAGATTCACCAAGTCAATCGCCTTCTTTTCCGTCAGGTTTTCCTTTCGACTTAACTCCTCAATGAGTCCAGATTTGTTCATGACCTCCTCCTTATAATGGCTTATCGCCCTCATTTTTTTATAAACCAGGTAAAATCCATACCTGTTTAATTAACATGATAATATGTCTTTATTTTCGGCGACTATTATTTATTTTCAAATGAATGTCAAGACAATTTTTTTTCGTCTTTGGGCTGCCCGCCAGCAGCAGAAGCCGCTCCACTTCGCGAGGGGTCAGCATCCGCCAAGCTCCTTCGCGAAGGGGAGAAAGAGTGATATCCGCAACAGCCACGCGGATCAAGCGTGCGACGGAATGGCCGAGGGAGTCAAAAGCCCGTCTGATCACACGGTTTCTTCCGTCGGTGAGGGTCATGGCAAGCCAGGTGCTACCGGGGTTCGTCTTTTCGATATGAACCTCGGTCGGTGCAAATCTGCCGTCGGGAAGGTCGATCCCGTTTTCCAGAGCCTTAAGTTCCCCCTTCGGGAGACGCCCCTCCACCTTGACGCGGTAGGTCTTCGGAATTCCGTAGCGGGGATGCTGGAGCCGCTGGGCAAACTCCCCGTCATTGGTCAGAATGAGAAGTCCCTCCGAGTCGTAATCCAGACGACCGACCGGATACACACGCGCCGCTACGCCATTGAGGAGATCCGTCACGATGGACCGTCCCTGTGGATCGCTTAAAGTCGTCACGTAACCCTTTGGCTTGTGCAGCATGAGGTAGATTCTTTCCGTCTCCAGGGAAATGAGCCGGCCGTCCAGCCGGATTTCATCCTTCCCCGGATCCGCCTTTGTTCCCGGTTCAACCACGACGGTCCTGTTGACGCTGATCCGGCCCTCGGCGATCATCTTTTCCGCCGCGCGACGGGATGAAACACCGGCCCTGGAGAGGATCTTCTGCAGACGTTCTTCCATAACAACTACTCCTGCTGTTCACCGCCATCATTCTGCAAATCCTTCAGCTCCCTAAGAGTCGGCAATTCGGACAGATCCTTGAGATTGAAGACTTCGAGAAATTTTTTGGTCGTTCCGTAGATGATCGGCTTACCGGGAACATCTTTCCTGCCCACGATCCTGACGAGCTTTTTCTCCAAGAGCCCTTTCAGAGCGCCGCTCGCGTCGACGCCGCGTATCCGGTCGATTTCGGATTTGACGAGCGGCTGGCGGTAGGCGATCACGGCCAGTGTTTCGAGTGCGGCCGGCGACAACATCGCTGGCCGCGCAGCTTTCAATTTCCTGATCCACGGGGCCAAGTCCTGTCTCGTCCGGAACTGATAACCGCCGGCGACCTCCGCGAGGCAAATCCCGCCCCCCCGCACTTCGTACTGACGGACCAGTTCCCCAAGCAGGGTCACAATCTCCCTCTTCTCCGTATCAGGCATGATCTCCGCCGCCCGATCCGGGGTCAATGGGATTTCGGAGGCAAAGATCAGTGCTTCGAGGATCGTTGTTTTTTCTTTCATTATCCCTCCACCGCCAGGAACAACCGTATAACCCCGAAGGGTCCCAGCTGGTAAGCGCGGACCACCCGGAGTTTCATCAGTTCCAGGATCGCAAGGAAAGTATAGATGATCCGTTTCCGGTCGGTTCTCTCTCCGAGAAGATCGCTAAAACTCAACTCTTTCGCTTCAGTCAACCGCTCCATGATCTCATTGATCCGGTCGGTCAGCGACATCTTCTCCGTATCGATTGCCATGTCTTCCGAGTGATCGAGGCGGGAGACGATCTCACGAAAGGCTTGGACGAGTTCAAAAACACCGACCTCGATCATCGCGTCTTCCTCTTGCTCCTCCGCGGCAGGTTCTTCCGCAGGTGCGCCCCGCGTAAAGACATCCCGATCAAGAAGGGGGCGCCCTTCCAGACTGAGCGCCGCTTCCTTGAAGGTCTGATACTCCAGCAGTTGCCGGACCAGTTCGGTACGGGGGTCTTCTCCTTCCTCCCCTTCCTCCTCGCCTTCGACCGGCGGCAGGAGCAACCGAGACTTGATATGGATGAGCGTCGCAGCCAGGACCAGGTACTCCCCGGCAAGATCCAGATTGAGAGACCGCATGATATCGAGATATTCCAGATACTGTTCGGTGATCAGGGCAATGGGTATATTGTAGATGTCAATCTCGTTTTTCCGGATGAGATAGAGCAGAAGATCCAGAGGACCCTCGAAGATATCGAGCTTGATTTCATAGTTCATGGCTTATTTTCAGCGCTTCCCGCACTTCTGTGAGCGTAGCCGCCGCAATGATGGCGGCCCGGCGGTTGCCGTCCTCGATGATTGCCCGTACTTCTCCGGGATGGGCCAGGTAATAGTCCCGCCGCTCGTGGACCGGCCTCATCCCCTCCGCAACGGCAGCGGCCAGCCGTCGCTTGCACTCCGTGCAACCGATAGACGCAGCCCGGCACGCCGGCGGAATCTCTGCAACATCCTTAGAGGAAGAATAGAGCTGGTGAAAGGTGAAGACATTACAGAGTTCCGGCCGGCCGGGATCGCTTTTCCGCTGGCGCTGCGGATCGGTGAACATCGCTGCGACCTTCCTTTTCAGAGCGTCTCCCCTGTCGCTCATGAAGATCGAATTATCGTAGGATTTGCTCATTTTTCGTCCATCGACGCCAAGAAGCTTCGGGACTTCCGTCAGAAGCGGCTCGGGAATGGGAAAGATTTCGCCATAGAGGAAATTGAAGCGACGGGCAATCTCACGGGTCAGCTCCACATGGGGAAGTTGATCAACGCCTACCGGCACGCCAAAGGCTTTGTACATAATGATGTCCGCCGCCTGCAGCACGGGATAGCCAAGAAAACCGAAAGTCGAAAGGTCTCTTTGGGAGAGCTCCTCTTTCATCTCTTTGTAAGTAGGATTCCTCTCCAGCCATGCCAGGGGCGTAATCATGGAGAGCAGGAGGAAAAGCTCGGCATGTTCCTTGATGGTCGATTGGATGAAAAGAGTGCTCTTCTCCGGATCCAGTCCGGCAGCGAGCCAGTCGATCACCATATCGATCGTATTCGCCCGGATCTCGTCGGTATTTGCATAGTCGCTCGTAAGCGCATGCCAGTCGGCCACAAAGTAGTAGCATTCATAATCGCCATGATTCTGCAGGGCAATCCAGTTTGAGAGCGCACCGTGAAGATTGCCTAAATGGAGCTTCCCCGTGGGTCTCATCCCGCTCAAAATCCGTTTCCTGATCAAGTCTTCCTCCTGTAATGGACGATCTTCAATACCTTCTCTGTGCCTCTCCCGCTTGACCGGACAGGGGGCAGGCGGATAGGTTATGTTAAACGAGTTTATAAAAAAGGGGTTGGAAAAGGCCCGCTTTCGTGCGTCCTATAACAGATGGAAGCAGATGTGTCAACGGATTGAGGACAGGCGATCATCCTCCGTCTCAAGTAAAATGGGTGTTTAATAAGATGACCGGCCTTCGAGAAAACGAAAGGCCTCCACAGAGGAAAATGGAGGCCCCTCGGTTCGACTCTTTATAACTTCGTTATTTTACTTTGTCTGTCAATGCCTTGCCTGCTTTGAATTTGACGACCCTTTTAGCTGCGATCTTAATGGCCTTTCCGGTCTGCGGGTTTCTTCCTGCACGGGCCTTCCTCTTTACTACGGAGAATGTTCCAAATCCCACCAGCCCGAGCTTGCCGCTCTTTTTGAGTTCCTTTGCCACCGCCGACGTATAGGCTTCCAGCGCCTTCGCTGCGGTTGCCTTCGTAACTGCCGCACCCTCTGCCATCACTGCAATCAATTCTGCCTTCGTCATTCTTTACGTCCCCCTTTCATCAATAGTTTAATGGAACATAACAATATCACCACCACAGCGGTGGCTAAACTCATGACCGGTCATCCCCGGCAAATGGGGCAAACGCCGGAGGCACTGACATCTCCTGATCATTTTTCATTGGAAATACCCCTAACACAAAGAAAAACAACAATCAAGAAAAATCTTTATTTTTTTATTGAGCATTGACGGCGGTTTGACAAGTGAGCGGCCTTGTGTTACTTAACCGTCGGGCAATCTGGAATGATGAGGTCAAGAGGGGCTGGCGGAAAGAGAAAGGGACATCCGGATGAAGATCGTAAAATGGCTCAGAATATCTTTCCCTCCTATCCATAACGTTGCGATACTCCCCTTTATTCTCGGTACATTCCTTGCGTGGCGGCTGGATCGCACCTTCACACTCCCTGTCTTTGCACTCGGCAGTCTCGGCGCAGCGCTGGTCATTGTCTCCGCCTGCCATATCGGCGAATACTTCAATTATGCGAAGGGAGAGAACGCCGGGTGCCGCTTCGGGAACCGTTTTATCAGGGGAGTGAGCATGATCCGGATGGAGTCCCTCTCCCGAACTGTCGTTTTGTGGACCGGCGTCATCACGATCATTCTGGCCGCGATCATTGGCCTCATCCTGCAATTCGGTCTGAAAACCGGCCCACTGACACTCATTCTGGGCTGCGTCGGCGCCCTGATGGGTTTTCTCTACTCTGCAAGATCTATCCGTCCGGTCGAAAAAGGTTTCGGAGAACTGATCATCAGCGCCTGCTACGGATGGCTCCCTGCAGCCTCAGCCTTCTATATCCAGAGGGGTTATATCGCCCCCGTCATTCACTGGATGGCGCTGCCGATCGGGCTTTCCATCTTCAACGTCATCCTCCTCAACGAGTTTCATGATTTTTCTGCCGACGCTGCTGTCGGCAAGCAGAATATTCTGGTTCATCTGGGAAAGGACAAGGGGATGGTCCTCTATGTCCTGGTCTCTATCCTCTCCTGGTTTTGCATGGTTTTCTCGCTTCGCACCGGGATACCGGAAAAGGCTCTTTATCTCTACCTGCCGGTGATAGCCCTGTCGGCCAGCATTTGCTTCCTGATGGCCAGAAGAAAATACGAGAATCCCTTCGTCCGGGAGCTGCTTTGCGGACTCAATATCGCCGTCAACCTCGGAACGACGGTGGCCTATATGCTGGCATTTCTCTAATCCTCTGAACCATCTAACAGGGTGTTGAAAAACACCCTGTTTTGCAGACTGTTCAAAAATGCTTAGATGCAAGGCGCGCAAAAACCGAAGAGCGTGGCGTATATGGAAATACGTTGAGCGATGAGGTTTGTAGCGCAACGCAGCAGATGAGCATTTTTCAACAGCCTGCTAACGGCCGTTGGTTCTTTTCTTAACCAGGAAATAGAGCTCCCCCCTTTCCTTCAGGCTTCCCGCAAGCATCTCCGCCTCATCGCCGCTTCCGCAGAAGAGATCGACCCGTCCCGCCCCTTTGATCATTCCACCTGCATCCTGACTGACAACGAATCGGGAAAAGGGGATCCATGACACCACATTTCCCTCCCGGTCGAGGATCGGTTTCCTCGCCCGTATAAAGGCCAAAGCCCCCTTTGGAAACACGGCGGCGTCCGTCGCAATGGAGCGTCCTGCCGTCAGGATCTCCCCGAGAGAGCCGACCGGCCCTTCTTTGACCTCTCGGAAAAAAATAAAACTCTCGTTGTGGCCGAGGATTTCCGAGAGATCTTCCGGATGTTCCCGAAGATAGCGCTTGATCGCCTGATAGGAAATTTCCTGCGGACTGACCTTCCCCGTATCCATCAGAAAACGCCCCAGGCTTTGGAAGGGGCGCCCGTTTTTCAGCGCATAACCGATCTGGAGGAGCTTTCCATTGGGAAGCTTGATCTTACCGGACCCTTGCGTATGAAGAAAGAAAAGATTTATTCGGTCATCCACCCAGGCGATCTCGAGATTCCGACCGGCCAACGACCCGAGATCTTCGATCTCGCTTCTGCTGTAATAGGGAATCAGTTCGCCGTTTTTCACCCGCCCGATCAGCTGTTCGCCCGGATACTTTTCATTGAATTTCCAAAGATTGACTACCACTGCATCGTTCGGCGCCTTATAGATCGGATACTGATATGTCGCGGTCCTGTTGAGCGATCCGTTCATGATCGGTTCGAAATAGCCGGTAAACAAAGCGGTGTTCTTTCCATCCAGGCCAGTCGACTGATAAACGTCAAAGGTCTCCCGGATCTGTGCCTGCTTCATCTCGTCAGTCCCATCCCGTCGGAGGATCTCCCTAAGAGCGATGAGGGATTCCTTCAGCTCCCGAACGGTAACCACAGTATCATCCATCAGACGAGGACCGTTACCGGCGGCCCGGCTGTAGTACTGTAGACTCTTTTCGATGCCCTTCTCCAGCGAGGCCAGGTCCATGTCGTCCGCAAAAAGAGGATGCTGCTCCGCGGGCAGCCGGACAAGTGAGGAGGACGGTTTCGGAATGACCGGATATGACGGTGCGACAGACGGAGGAACCGGTTTGACTGCCGACGGAGGCGGCAGCGGTTGCGGCGCCGGTTTTCTTACCCGACCGGCGCATCCAGACAGGAAAAGGAGGATCAATATAAGGATCAGGGCGCGTCTGGCCATCTCACAACTCCAGGATCATGGCGACTTCATCACAGAAATCGGGGTATTTTGAACATCGGAAGCAGTCGGACCAGATCTTTTCGGGAAGTGTGGAACGCTCGACATCCCGGAAGCCGAGCTGTCGGAAAAATGCTTGTTTGTAAGTCAGTGTGAAGATCCTGAAAAGCTCCAATGTGATCGCCTCCGAGACGCAGGCATCCACCAGATTCCTTCCAATCCCCTCCTTCCTGTGTTCTTCATCCACATAGAGGGAACGGATCTCCGCCAGATTCTCCCAGATGATGCTCATCGCGCAGATCCCGAGGATCTCCTCTTTCTTCTCATCCTGATAAATGACAAAATCTCTCAGACTGCCATAGATATCCATCAGCGAACGGGGGAGCATCTCTCCCCTCCCCGACGAGATATTAATCAGTCTGTGGATGGTCTTGACATCACCGATACGGGCCTTCCTCAACATCTCTCACTCCTGGCAGATTGAATACTTTACCGATTTCCAACGAGAGCGCCGCTCCTGCTTAAGCTGCCGCGCCTGGGTCTTTAAGGAACCTCATCCGCGCGCGGCAATCAGCATCTCCCGGGCATGATCACGCGTCTTTTTTGTCAGCTCCACCCCGCCCAGCATGCGGGCGATCTCTTCCAGACGCTCTGCCTCGGAAAGGAGGGTGACGGAGGTATTCGTCCTTTCGCCGACGATTTGCTTCATCACCCGGTAATGACGGTCGCCGCAGCAGGCGATCTGCGGCAGGTGAGTAATGCAGAGAACCTGATGGTGGCGGGCAACCTCTTTGAGTTTCTGACCCACGATCTCCGCTGTGGCCCCCCCAATGCCGCTGTCGACTTCATCGAAGACAATCGTCCCTACCGAACCGGTCCGGGCCAGGACCTTCTTCACGGCGAGCATGATCCGGGAGAGTTCGCCGCCCGAGGCGATGCCCCGCAGGGGTTTGAGCTCCTCGCCCACATTCGTCGAGAGGTAGAATTCCAGATCGTCCATCCCCTTTTCACCTAGGGATGCATCACCCTCCGGCCGGTCGCGGAAGACAACCACGAAGCGGGCGTTTTCCATCCGCAGCGTCCGGATCTCCGCCTCGATCGCCTCCTGCAGGGCGACGGCCTGCTCCCGGCGTCTTGCGGAAAGGATTTCCCCCGCTTCCGTCAATCGCCCCCGTTCATCGGCAATGGCCGTCGACAACTTCCCGATCTCTTCTTCGACGGAGGCGATATTCAGGAGCTCCTCTTCCGCTTCGGCCCGTTTTTTAAGGACCGCATCCAGCGTCCCCCCGTATTTCCGTTTCAGGCGCCCCAGGAGTTCCAGACGCTCTTCCAGAGATTCCATACGGGCCGGATCGAATGAAAGGTGTTTCGCATAATCGCGGAGGATGAAGGCGGCATCCTCGATCCGATAATAGAGCTCTTCCATCTCCCCTTCAGAGAGCTTCAAGGCCGGATCGATCTTCCTGATCTCCTTCACGGCTCCGGCCGCACTCCGGAAATCCGTAAGCACGGAACCGCTTTTCCCGTAGAGGATCTCATAAGCCCCTTCTGCAAAATCGATCAGCTTCTGGACGTTGGCAAGGACCTTTTTTTCCTCAAGGAGCGCGGCATCCTCCCCCGGCCGGACGTCCGCCTGAGAGAGTTCCGTGATCTGAAAATGGAGCAAGTCCTCACGTTCCTCCTTTTTTCTCCTTAGTTCTTGAAGCCCGCGTAACTTCTCATTCAATGCAAGGTACCGGTCATAGGCTTCCCGGTAAACCGACCGGAGCGGGAGCAGCCCGCCGAACTCATCGAGGATATCCGTATGATTTTTCGGATCCAGAATCATCTGGTGCTCGTGCTGACCGCAGATATTGATCAGCGACTCGCCGATCGCCGCCAGCGAGGTCAGGGAGGCCAGGGCGCCGTTGATGTACACCCTGTGTTTTCCGGAGCGAGACACTACCCGACGAACGATAAGGTCCTGGCCGTCGCCGAATCCCATCTCGCGGACCTTTTTCTGGATACCTTCGTATTCGCGGATGTTAAAGAGCGCCTCCACGACAGCCGCATCCTCGAAGGAGCGGATCATGTCGGCGTTTGCCCGTTCGCCTAAGAGAAGGCCTACGGCGCCGATGATGATCGATTTACCGGCGCCCGTCTCTCCGGAGATGACATTGAGACCTCCGTCGAATGCGACCTTTAATTCATCGATGATGGCAAAATTACGGATGTTCAGTTCCGTCAGCATCCCGCCCCTTCCCGGCAGCGCCCGTCGGGGAACCGCCCCAGCCTAATTTCGTCCTCAAAATCTCCAGATAGTTCCGGTGAGGGGATGAGATCAGCGTGGTTACGTGCCGCGATTTCCGAACTGAGATCGTATCACCCGATTTGACAGTAAAGGAGACCTGTCCATCGAGGGTCAGGGTCGCCCCCTGTTCGGGCGTCCAAAGCGTCACCTTGATCAGGGCGTTTTCCGGCAGAAGAATCGGCCGGTTCGTCAGGGTATGGGGGCAGATCGGATTGATGATGATCGAATGCAGCTCGGGAAAGACGATAGGACCGCCTGCGGCAAGAGAATATGCCGTAGAACCGGTCGGCGTCGCGATGATGAGGCCGTCGGCCTTGAACGTCGTCAGATAGCGTTCGTCCACCGTCGTCTCAAGTTCCACGATTCGGGAGAGATTGCCTCGGTTGATGACCACATCGTTGAGAACGGTCCCCCCCTTGAAGGTTTCCTCTCCCCCATTGATCTCCACATCGAGCATCATTCGCTTTTCGATCTGAAACTCCCCCGCGAGGATCAATTCCATGGCGCTGAACATCTCGCCAAGGTTCACTTCGGTCAGATAACCGAACACGCCGAGGTTGATTCCCACAATGGGCACATCGAGGTCTTGAAACAGACGGGCCGTTCTGAGGATCGTGCCGTCTCCCCCGAATACGACGAGCAGGTCGACCAGCGAACCCAGTTTCCCTTTTTCCACCCCGTGAGCGGCGCCGATTTTCGCGGCGATCCCCTCTTCCAGATAGACAACGAGCCCGCGGGCTAAAAGCCAGTCGCGGAGCGAGGCGGTACAGGCAGGAGATTTCTCCTTGGCGACATTGGCGATAATACCGACTTTTTTGATAAGCATCTAAGCGCCTTACAGGATATTTGCGGACATGCTCTATCATAAAATGATCCGGGTGTCCATGCGTATCATGTCATTATCATATAAATGGGAGCAAACTCGATTGAAAAACCGGTCCAGGAATACAGGACAGTCATAGGTCTTGACAGGACTCGGTAAAGTGGGTTAGTGTCCCGCCTTCCTAAGGAGGGTATATGGGTTTATTTAAAGGAAATCTCACATTTTCACGGTATCGCTTGATCGGTACGTTACCGGATCATTTCCCCGATTTTTTCAACGAACGGATCAGGAAAAACGCCTTCCAGACTGTCTGGCGGACTGCGGAGGAAAAAGCGGCGGGCTGGACGGGCTTGGAGGATCCTCTGGATACGGAATTCCATCATGCTTCCTATGCCCAGGGGCGGTACCTGCTCTTTTCCCTCCGCGTCGACCGGAAGTCGGTCGCGCCGTCCCTCCTCCGACTCCGGATTATGGAGGCTGAGAGGAACAAGCTGAGCGAAACCGGCCAGAAGAAGCTCTATCGGGAACAGAGGGAGGCGATCCGGGAGGCGATGCGACTCGAACTTCTCGGGCGGACCCTGCCCGTCCCTTCTCTCTTCGAAATCTGCTGGTCCGTGCCGGAGAACACGCTGATCTTCTGCTCCCTGTCCGACAAGGTGTTTGAAGATCTCCAGGAGCTCTTCAGAGACTCTTTTCAACTCACTCTCTGCCCTTACATGCCATGGGATCCACAATTCCTGCAAAAGGATCAACCCGGATCCGGCACGGCAGGAAAGACTGCACAGCCCCCTCTGCCCGATTTTCCACCGGGTATCGATCCCCTGACGATCGGACGGGAATTCCTCACCTGGCTCTGGTCCAAAAGCGAGGAGAGAAACGGGAGAATCATGATACCGGGCGCCGGCGAAAGCGAGGTCTTTTTCATCAGGAGGCTGGTCCTCGAATCGGGAGACGGGGAGTATGCCGAAACGGTGGTCTGCCAAGGGCTGCACGCCGATCTCAAGGAGGGCAAAGAAGCCCTGCGCCAGGGGAAGAAGATCACCGTGGCGCGTCTCCGGATCGCCCACGACAAAACCGAGTGGGAATTCACCTTCAAGGCGGACCGGTTCCACTTCCAGTCGATGAAGCTGCCGACTCTCCCCGAAAACGACGGAGAAGAGATCGACCGTGAAGGGCAGCTGCTCGAACGGATCTACCTCATCGAAAAGGCGGCAGGCATGATGGATCTGCTCTTCCAGTTTTTCCTGGAGCGCCGACTTTCGAACGACTGGGAAGCGGAACTTTCCCGGATGCAGAGGTGGATTTCACAAGGCAGCGGTAACTGATCCCGAAGATGAACCCCTATCCGGACCTGGCGTCTCTACCTTGGGCACAGAAATCCCCTCTTTATTTGTTATCATGGTATTCGTTCTGGAAGGGAGGCTCGGTGCCCTCCTTCTGCGTCACTTCATACTGCGCCGGTGTTATTACTCCGGCAAATAAACATGTCAAAGGTTGTCATGCCGGACCCCGTATCGGGTACGGGACAGGCTTGATCCGGCATCCGGTCCAATCCTGGATTCCCGCGAAAGCAGGAATGCCGACTTTGAGATATATTGCTGCCGGAGTCATAACAAAACGCGGTAATCAGGTCGAATCTTCGTTAAATAATTGACCGCCGACCGGATTGAAATTTCTGATTGACGAATCACATATATTGTGGTTATAGGTGGAAACATCTACAATATATTGTGCATTGTTTCATTACGGCTAATTATTGAACGCTTCACATGACCATCAGGCAAGGAGAGAGTATCGTGGCCCTTCATCAACCCATCGTTCCTCAATTATCGAAAAACGCCATCACGGTTTTAGAAAAGAGATATTTACGTAAAGACCCCGATGGCCGTGTGATAGAATCGGTTGCCGATATGTTCCGGCGTGTTGCTGAGGCGATTGCCGATGCGGACAAAAAGTTCAACAGCGACGCCGACACCTCGACCCTGGCGCAGCAGTTCTATGCGATGATGGCGGGGCTTGAGTTCCTGCCTAATTCCCCCACACTGATGAATGCCGGCCGCGAACTGGGCCAGTTGTCCGCCTGTTTTGTGCTGCCCGTGGGGGATTCCATGGATGAGATATTTGATGCGGTGAAAAACACGGCCCTCATCCATAAATCCGGCGGCGGTACAGGCTTCTCCTTTTCCAATCTCCGCCCCCATAATGATGTGGTCCAATCCACGGCGGGGATTTCCAGCGGCCCCATCTCCTTCATGAGGGTCTTCGACATCGCCACAGAGACGGTCAAGCAGGGCGGTACGAGACGCGGCGCCAACATGGGTCTGCTAAGGGTTGATCACCCGGATATTCTTGAATTCATCCGCTGCAAATCAGACCAGAAGCAGTTGAACAACTTCAACATCTCGGTGGGTTTGACCGAGTCCTTCATGCAGGCATTGGAACAAGATGAGTCCTATCCGTTGATCAATCCCCGGGACAAGGTGACGACCGGAACATTAAGGGCCAGGGAGGTCTTTGACCTGATCGTCAGGCATGCCTGGGAAAACGGAGAGCCGGGAATCATTTTTCTCGATCGCTTGAACCGGGACAATCCCACACCACACATCGGTGTGATTGAATCGACAAATCCTTGCGGCGAACAGCCTTTGCTTCCCTATGAGTCGTGCAACCTGGGATCCATCAATCTGGGACTGATGGTCCGGAAAGGTGAAGTCGACTGGCAAAGGCTCAAAGAGGTCGCGCATCTGGCCGTCCATTTTCTGGACAACGTGATTGAACTCAATCGCTACCCTCTGCCTCAGATTGCCCGGATGACGTATGCCAACCGAAAGATCGGTCTGGGTGTCATGGGATGGGCCGATATGCTCATTGCCCTGAAGATTCCTTATAACTCCGAACAAGCCATTGAGTTGGGCGAAAAGGTTATGTCGTTTATCAACGATGAAGGACATGAGGCCTCAAGGCGTCTGGCAAAAGACAGAGGCGCATTTCCTAATTTCGAAGGCTCTCTTTTCGCTCAGCAGGAAAAGCCGGCGATCAGAAACGCGACCGTGACCACCATTGCCCCGACGGGAACGATCTCCATCATCGCGAATACCTCATCGGGAATCGAGCCTATTTTTGCCGTGTCCTTTGTCCGGAAGGTTCTTGATAATAATATCCTGGTCGAAGTCCATCCACTCTTTGAGAAAATGGCTAAAGAAATGGGCTTTTATTCGGCCGACCTGATGGAAAGGATTGCGGAACACGGCACGATTCGGGACATCAGCGAAATTCCTGACGATGTTCGTAATGTCTTTGTCACGGCTCATGACATCACACCCGACGATCATATCCGGATGCAGGCAGCATTCCAGAAGAGCACGGACAATGCCGTCAGCAAGACCGTGAATTTTACCAATAAGGCGACGATTGAGGATGTCAGGAACGTATACGAACTCGCCTATACACTGGGTTGCAAGGGCGTTACGATCTATCGGGACGGATCGAGGGATCGCCAGGTCCTTTCTACCGCCAAAACAACGCAAGAACCGGAGAGAGATGGTAAAAAAACGGTCCGTGAACGTCCTACGTCTCTCAAAGGCTGGACATATCGCATGCAGACCGGTTGCGGACCTCTCTACGTGACCATCAACGAGGATGAGGACGGATTGTTCGAGCTGTTCACCACCATGGGTAAAGCGGGCGGCTGTGCCGCATCTCAAAGCGAGGCCATCGGGCGGATGGTTTCCCTTGCCTGGCGGAGCGGGGTTCAACCGATCCAGGTCATCAAACAGCTCCTGGATATTTCCTGCCATTCCCATTCGGGTTTCGGTGAAAACAAGATTCTTTCCTGCGCCGATGCAGTGGCCAAGGCCATACAAAATCACCTATCTTCCACCGGCCACGTGGAGAAGATGGAAAAGCGGGCCCTGTTTAAGGGAGCCTGCCCCGAATGCGGCGGCAAGATCGAGCATGAAGGGGGTTGCGCCGTTTGCCATTCGTGCGGATTCAGCGAATGCGCCTGATTCTCACTTTCCAATC
>PNOO01000016.1 GCA_013824905.1 Syntrophus sp. (in: bacteria)
CCGCTTTCTCTCGGAAAACCCGAGACATCCAAGCCTTCGGACACACGAGTTTACAAGCATCAAAGGACCGGAGGGAGAAAAGGTCTTTGAGGCCTACGCCGAGCAGTCCACACCGGCAGCCTATCGGGTCTTCTGGTATTACGGACCGGATGAGAACCAGATTACGGTCATCGCCATCACACCGCATCCATAAATAGATAAATAATAAGAAAATAGGGATAGATACCTATTTATCCCCTATCCCAATGAGTCCAAAAAATTTGACCAACTTGAACAGGTGAAGCTCCCCGATCTGGAGAAATGGGCGGGGAGCGTGATCTACAAACGAGGAGACGCCTATCACCGGTCGGGCCAGGTGGAAAAACCCGCCATGACCGCGGATGGCGCCCTGATTGCGTGGGTATTCGGATCGGAAAAATACGCCACAATGGTTGAGGTCGAAAATGGCGCTCTAAGTTCCATTTGTACGTGTCCCTACGACGATCTTCCCCCCTGCAAGCACGCTGTTGCCCTTCTCCTGGCATATCTGAATTTTTTAAATAGGGACAGATACCTATTTTTCATTGACACCCTGTATTTTACCTGAGTATAGTCCTAGTCATGCCAAGGATATCCCGAGCCATAGCCGTAGGTTACCCTCATCATATCACGCAACGGGGAAATTATCGGCAAACGGTCTTTGCCGAAGCCGATGATTACGCTCAATACCTGGATTTACTCGCTCAACATGCCCCCCAATGCGATTTAGAGATCTGGGCATACTGTCTCATGCCGAACCATGTCCACCTTGTCGGTGTCCCTCAACAACAGGATTCGCTTTCGCGAACTTTTCATACCGTCCATATGCAGTATGCCCGATATTTCAACAACAAGAAGAATGCAGTCGGCCATCTTTGGCAGGGACGTTTCTTCTCCTGCGCCTTGGATGAGCGGCATCTTTATGCGGCGGTTCGGTACGTGGAACAGAACCCGGTTCGCAGCGGCCTCGTATCATCGCCGGAGGATTATCCGTGGTCGAGCGCGAAAGGTCATATCACTGGGAACAAGGATCCGGTGCTGTCTGGTCGGTGTTTTCTTATGGAAACCGTGGGGGATTGGCGGCAATATCTTATGACGGAACAAGATCTTGAAGCGGAAAGCGCTGTAATCAAAGCGTCATTAACCGGCCGTCCCTGCGGTGGTTCAGTATTCATCAAAGAGATGGAGGGGCGTCTCGGTCGTAAATTGACGCCTCAACGACGGGGTCGACCTCCGAAATCACAAAAATAGGTATCTGTCCCTCTTTTATATGGAAAAGATTGCTTTTATCCTTTATCTCGGCGGCATGATCTTCGGCGTCCTGTTCTTCGGGGCGATCCATCCCTGGGTGTACACGCTCGTCTTTCTGGCGGTGATCGTGGCAAGCCTGCTCCTGATCCGGGGAGACCTGATTAAAGCGACGCCCCCCATGCAGACCCATCCTCACCCTCAAGCGAATGGCCGACCGGCGGCCGGTAAACGCGGTGACGGGGGGACGGGGGCGTCCCCCCTGCTTTTTTTGAGGTGGGTCAAGTCGGACCTGAGTCCCCTATTCTTCTGCTTTCTGGCCTTCCTCTGCCTCCAGATGATCCCCCTGCCGCAGGGGCTTCTCCTGCTCATCTCACCGGAGTCGAAGATCAGCGGGGACATGTCCCTGCCGGCGGCATCCGTCCTGGGTGGCGCCTCCCTCAAGGAACACTGGTACACACTCGCCCCTTACCTCTACCCGGTCCGGATGTCGCTCATCCGCTGGGTGGTCTACGGCCTCCTCCTCTTCGGCCTCACGCGCTGCCTGAACTCCCGGCAGCGGATCGAGACGGCCGTCATCGCCATCCTGATCCTTGGGGTCTTCGATACCCTCTACGGGATCACGCAGACCTATTCGGGCCATAGCCACGTCTGGTGGTACAAGCTCAGGGATTTCAAGGACGTCAGCGGGACGTACCTCAACCGGAACCACTTCGCGGGGCTCATGGAGATGGGAATCGCCCTGGCCGTCGCTTATGCGGCGGCGCTGGGGGACCGGGACGAAGGGAGGAGGCGGGACGGGGCGGGGCGCCGGAAGCGCCCCTTCAAGAAACGGTTCCTGGAGTTCTTTTCCGAGGGGCGCAAGGACATCCGGCGGGTCCTGGTCGTTTTTGCCGGGGGGGTCATGGGGCTCGGCCTGATCCTCTCCGCGTCGCGGGGCGGAATTGTCGCCACGGCGGCCGCCCTGTTTTTGATGGGGCTCATGTTCGTCTTCAGACGGGACCAGCGGCGCAAGGGGCGGATCATCCTCGTCCTGTGCGGGATCGCGCTGTTCTACGGCCTCTACGCAGGGCTCGATTACACCATCGGGCGGTTCGAGCTGTTCGATCAGGACATGAAGAGCCGCAACATCATGGCCGAACGGACGATCGAGGTCTTCCGGGATTACAGGGTTGCCGGCGTCGGCCTGGGCAACTTCCGCCATATCTCCGGACGTTTTCAGGACGCCGTCCATAAGGACCTCTACATCGACTACGCCCACAACGACTATGCGCAGTTCCTGGCCGAAGCGGGAATCATCGGCGCGATCCTGCTGATCGGCGGGATGGGGTTCTACGTGGTGCGGACCTTCCGGCTATGGCGGGGGAGGAGCGACCCCTTCGCGGTCTGCCTGGGGATCGCCCCGTTCGGGGCACTCCTTGCGCTCGCGCTCCATTCGTGGTCCGACTTCAACCTCCACCGGCCGGCGAACATGATGCTCCTGATCGCGATCATCGCCATCGGGAATGCGGCGCTCCGGCTGGAGGGGCGCCGTCAGGAGAGACTTCGTCAGGAAGAGCGCCTGATCCCCCTGCGGTGGCGGGGATTTGCCCTTCTGGCCTGCGGGGTGGGGCTGATCCTCTGGGCAGGCCTATGGACGATCCGCCATTTCATCGCCGAGAGCCATTGCAACACGGGGATCAACATCACTCTGAACCTGGACGAGAACCCGCCCGCCGCCGAGGCCCGCTTGGCGATGGCCTGGGATCCCGGAAACGCCGGCTACCCGTACAAGCTCGCGTCGGCGATGATGAACGAGCGGGACAGGCTCATGCAGCAGCACGAACCGGACACGGAGGGATGGCGGCGCTCGCACGAGCCGATCATCGCGCTTCTGGAGCGGGCGGTCCGCCTGAACCCGCTGAACGCGGATTACCACGTCCGCCTGGGGTGGGAGTACTCCTACCTCTGGGACCGACCTGATCACCTGACCCGGTGGCTCCCCGCGGGGGACCTCTGTCTGGTGCGGGCGGCGTGGTTCGCAGGAAGCTGGCCGCAGAACCCGAAGCTCCATTACGACATGGGGAACTACTGGGCGATGCGCGCCAAGACGCTGGGGCCGGAGAGCCCGAAAAGCAATGTCGCCTGGATCAAGGCGGTGTGGCATTACCGCAAGGGGCTGGAGTTGGAGAAGAAAAAGAAGCTCCCCGATTACATCCAGGCCTACATCCGGAATTTCTTCACCGACGAGGCCCACCTCCAGTACCTCCCCTGAAAAATAGGGACAGCGCCCATTTTTTACATCTTTCGATACGGGATATGAGCAGCGCCGTAAAACATCTTTTCGTCGCAGCGATGGCAGGCATTCTTTTCAGCGCCTTTCCCGCAGTGTCCGGCGGTGCGGAATTCAGCTGCGAGGACGGGGCAGGCGGGGAGGTGAAGTGCATCCTCCAAAGGGACAACGAGATGACAAGGGCATCCTGCGAAAGGGGATCCCTGTTCGGCACGCAATGGGTCTGCAGCGTTTTTCCCGAGTTAGACGCCGCGTTGTGCCGAAGCCGAGACTTCGGCCAGCGGATGCTAAAGCAGAGCGAATATCAAGACGATCGTATCTTGTGCACCAGCCTCTGTTTCTGTCCCTGAATAATTAGCAATAATTAGGGACAGCGCCCATTTTTCTTTTTCCCATTTTAACTTCGAGCGTATCAATCCATGCCCAGATTACCACGCGCCATTGCCGTCGGTTACCCCCACCACATCACACAGCGGGGGAATCACCGGGAAGCCGTCTTCACCGAACCGGGCGATTATAGCCGTTATCTGAATTGGCTTGCACAATATGCAGAGAAATACAGCTTCGATGTCTGGGCTTACTGCCTGATGCCGAACCATGTCCACCTGGTCGGCGTACCGGGAAACGACGGCTCCCTGGCGCGGACCTTCAATACCGTCCATATGAAATACGCACAGCACCACAACCGAAAGAGCGGTAAAACCGGCCACCTGTGGCAGGGGCGATTTTTTTCTTGTGTCTTGGATGAACGCTATGTCTACGCAGCGATCCGTTATGTGGAGATGAATCCGGTCCGCAGTGGCCTCTGCGGATGTCCCGAGGACTATCTTTGGTCGAGTGCGAGGCTGCATATTGCCGGGATACGGACCTCTCCCCTCTCCGGCCGGTGTTATCTGACGGATACAGTCCGGGACTGGCGGGAATATCTATCGTCGGAAAGATCGGACCGGGCGAGCCGGGATGCGGTCGTCAAGGCTACAAAGAGCGGCCATCCTTGCGGGTCGGAGGATTTCGTCAGGCGGATAGAAGGGATTCTGGGGCGCAGATTCGCGACCCGTCCCAGGGGAAGGCCCCGCAAGAAAAACGGGACGGAGGAATCACTCTGACCGTTTTTCGAAATGCAGAAGAGAAGAATCGGGGGACAGCGAGAAATTGGGCGCTGTCCCTATTTTTTTGTCATGCGGTAGAGACCGTACTCGTTGGACTGCTCGCGGGCCGTCACCACCGGTTCGAGGTTGTAGCGTGTCCGGATCCCGTCGCAGAGCAACCGGTTACTGTCGTTGAACGTACTGCACCAGTAACTCCGGTGGAAATAGACGTGGCCGTCGTACCGGGTCATCAGGTCCCGGATGATGTCGGGATTGTTGATGCCGGCGTGGGTCTGGATCGCGTTTTGCCCCCAGAGGAGAAACATCGTCGGGACATGGGTCAGAACGATGGAACGGTTCGGAATCCGCTTGGTGAATTCACGGGCGTGGTTGTGGTCGTACCGGGCGCCCCACGCCTCCTGGCCGACCAGGCGGATCAGGGGGATAAACTTCAGCCAGGAGAAGACAAGGACCAGGACGAGCAGGGCGGCAACTGGCAGGCGGGGCGACGTCCCTGCGAAACTGGAGAAAATGGGAGCTGTCCCTATTTTTCTCAGGATGGCTTCCCCCCCGATGCCCGCCAGCACTGCGAGGGGCATGAAGGACAGGAGCGCGAACCGGACATCGGCGCCGTACCGGTAGCTCCCCGCATAGAAGAACAGGAAGATCCCCCAGAAAAGGACGAACCACAGCTGCATCAGCATGACGCCGGCGAAGCCGGACAAACGGGAGTCACGCCCCTGCCTGTAACTGCCGGCCACAAAGCCGATGACGGTCAGCAATGTAAAGAGGACCGGGAAGGCTCTGTTGTCCAGGTAATAAAGGCTATTTGTCATCAGGTTCTTTGCAAAGAAGGCGAGCGAGAATTTAGCCCCGTCCGCACCCCAGGAGTGGCCGCTCACCGCCCACAGGTGCCAGAGATGGGGGATGAAAAAGGCGAAGGCGATAAGACCGATCGCCCAGAACTCCCGTGTCGCGAAGGGGTGGCGCGGAGAAGCAGCTGCGGAACTGGAGAAAATGGGCGCTGTCCCTATTTTTTCGACGGCAAGGGCCGCAAGCGCCCAGAGGCCGATCAGGGCCGATTCCTGCCGCAGGGTGCAGGCGAAAGGAAGGAGAACCGCCAGCAGGAAAAGGTGCCTCGGGGCCCGTGTCCGGAGCCAGACGAGCGTGCACAGGACGACGAGCCCCCCGAAGAAGGCGGCCGGGGCCTCCGCCGCGCCGGTGTTCGACCAGATCAGGTTGTGGGGGATGAGGGCAAAGATCAGCGCCGCCAGGAGGCCCGGAAAATCCCTCTCCGCAATGAGCCGGGTGATGAAAAAGACCAGGATGATCCCGCCCGCATACAGGAGATTGGCGATGTAGAAAAGGAGGGTCTCGTCGGTCCCGAAGAGCTGGAAGGCCAGACTGACGAGGAAAGGCCAGCCGCTGGGGTCCTTGTTGTACTGAAGCCAGTGGATGAAGTACTCGCCATATTCAAACGTGGCGTAGTTCGCCATGCCTGTCTGGCCGGTAAGGGCGATGTTTTGCGCCATATTGGCGTAGATGTCCTCGTCGTAGTAGATCCGGTGCGTCTGCGGGGCGACCTGCGTAACCAGCAAAAGGCCGGCGGCGAGGATCAGCAGAAGGTAGACTCCCGGACAGTTCAGGCGGCGCCGCCAGGATGCCGACGGACGATCCGGAAAATTGGGCGCTGTCCCTATTTTTGTGAAGGCAGCGACGATGTCGCGGCGGCACAGGAGAAGGCCGGTGAGGATCAGAAGAAAATCGGCCCACAAGACCTTGGGGATCCACTGCGTCAGGAGGAGCTCGATCTGCCCCTTCGTCCGGGTCCCCGTGATGTAAAAGAGAAGCCCCGCCAGAAACGCGTAGAGGAACAGCATCGCAGGAACGAAAAAGCGGGTTTCAACGATTCTCTGCATGCGTGTTTTCAATGAGCACATCCTCCATGATGAGATGACGGATCCCGGTCTGCCTGAGCATCGCGACGGCCTCGCCGGGGGTGCAGACCATCGGCTCCCCGTGGAGGTTGAAGCTCGTGTTCAGAACGACGCCAAAGCCGAGCTCCTTTTTAAGGTGGAGCAGAAGGTCGCGGTAACGCGGCTCCTCGTTATCCACGAATTGAGGGCGGCAGGTGCCGTCGATATTGATCACTCCTTCCATGAGGGGCAGGCGTTCGGGCCGGACGCGAAATCCCATTGTCATGAAGCGGTTATCGCGGATCTCCTGCCCTTCCGTCTCGAGGAGCGCCGGGGCGTCCTCGATCAGGATGCTCGGACAAAAGGGTTGGTACCAGACCCTTTTTTTCAGCAGGAGATTGAGGCGGTCCTTGAGCGCGCGATCGTCCGGGCGGGCGAGGATGCTCCGGTGGCCCAGCGCCCTGGGGCCGATCTCCATCCGCCCCTGGAACCACAGGATGATCTCACCGTCCAGGATAAGACGCGCGGCCTCTGCCGCCGGATCGTCCAGCCGCCGTATCCGGATGTCTCCCGTATCTGGGAAATTGGGCGCTGTCCCTATTTTTTCTATTTTTTCGGGACCGAGGTAGAGGTCGGTGAGGAGGCAGGCCGTCACGCCGTGAATCGTCCTGTTCGCCGCAAGCGCCGCCCCGATGGCCAAGCCGCCGTCCCCCATGTGGGGGAAGACGTAGAGACGCTCCAGGGCGGGGATCTTCACCAATTGCATGTTCATCTTGACGTTGGAAAAGACGCCCCCCGCGACGGCCAGGCGCTTCATCCCCGTCCGCTTCAAGGCCTCTCCCGCCAGAGCGGCGATACTCCTTTCGATGACCCGCTGGGCCATGTAGGCGAACTGCTCCGACGGAAAACGCCAGAGGACCTCCTTGAGCCTGCGAAACATCTGTGTGGAGCTGTAAGGCGAGACGATCTCGATCCCCTGCGTCCCGATGATATCCATCAAAGGGTTCTCCCCGTCGGGGATCGGGTAGGCGTAGTTGGCCAGCGCCATCACCTTCCCTTCGTCCTCCAGCTCGCGCATGTTCATCAGGTTTGTCACATACTCGAAGAAGATCCCGAGGGACGTATGGGCGGGCAGGGCGCAAAACGGCGTCAGCGCGCCATCGCGTAATATCCAGAGGGAGCCGCAGAGACCGTCTCCGACCCCGTCGAGGGTGAGAACCAGGGCCTCCGGAAAGCCACAGCACGCGGCGGCGGCCGAGGCGTGGGCGGCATGGTGATCGACCAGTTCGAGGCGGAAATCCTCAAAACCCATCCCCACGAGGCGCCCTTCCAGATGGCGCCGGCTGAGTGCCCTGGAGATAAAATTCGGCGAGAGTTCCGTGAAGCGGTACTTGAAGGCCCTCCGGAGCGGATCGGCGCGGCGGGGGGCTTTTTTGCGGCGGCGGATGAGGTAGTACTCTTCCTTGAGGCTTGGCAGTAGGCGGGTCAGGGTCTTGGCGGGATCGGTCGTCGAGGCGGCGACGGTCCCAACATCGGCGGGGCGTATCCCGGCATGCTTCAGGCAGGCTTCGATGGATAGGCCCGGGAAGCCGACCTCGAGCTTGCGGCGGGTCAGGCGCTCCTCGTTCACGGCGACCAGGATCTTCTCGCCTTTGATCAGCGCCGCACCCGAGTCATGTCCGTCCCAGATCCCCAACACCCATCGCTCTTCCAAAGGCAGATTCCCCTCCTTGTCGGTCAGTCCTGCTCTCGCTTTTCTGTTTCCCTGAGCCCGTTATTTAAAGATGAATAAATGGGCGCTGTCCCTATTTTTTATTTTTTCATTAATGAGAGCATGCGGACCGCCGTCCTGGGCCGCAGGTAGAACCGCCGGTAGGCATGGCGCCGGAAGGCGTCCACCCGCCCGGACGGCAAGCCGGGCAGCTCCATCACCGCCCGCCCCTGTGAAAAAATAGGGACAGCGCCCATTTTTACCCAGCCCCTCCGGAGGGCCTCGTCGAAAAGCGCGGTCCCCGGAAAGGGGGCCGCCGTATAAAACTGGGCCACGTCCAGGGGGAGCTCCAGTGCCAGGGCGAGCGTTTCGGCCATCGTCTCCTCGGTCTCCCCGGGAAGGCCGAACATGAAGTGGCCGGCGACCCGGATCCCCAGGCGGTGGGTCAGGATCACCGCCGAGCGCGACTGCGCCGCGGCGATCCCCTTCCCCGAGGCCGCCAGGATTGCATCGCTCCCCGATTCCAGGCCAAAGCTGATCATCCAGAGGCCCGCCTCCTTCATCAGCAGGAGCGTCTCCTCGTCGATCGTATCCACGCGGCTGTTACAGGTCCAGGAGATCCGCAGCCCCCAGGCCAGGATCGCCCGGCAGAGCTCCTGCACGTAGTGCCGGTCGGCAGTGAAGGTATCCGCCCAGATGAAGAACTCGCCGATCCCGAAGCGCTCGACGTTTGCCGCCATTTCGTCGATGACGTTTGCCACGGGACGCCGGCGCAGGCGGCGCCCGTAGTAAAGCGGCGCGGTGCAGAAGCTGCAGGTCCAGGGACAGCCACGGACCGGGGCCACTATGAGGAATCGCCGTCCCTTGAGGGGAAGCCGGTAAGCGCCAAGGTCGAGGCCGTCCCAGGCGGGCGCAGGGATCTCATCCGGCGCGAGCAGGGGGGCTTCCGGGTTGTGCCGGATGGCACCGTCCCTTTCCCGCCAGGATATCCCTTTGATATCCGGATAGCTTGCGTCCGAACGGCACAATCCGCTGATGATCCCTTCCGGCTCCCCCCGGATGACCACATCCAGCGCGGCCTCAGTCAGCGCCTCTTCCGGACGGACCGTCACATGGGTCCCGATGACGGCAGTCACGCACCCGGGGGCCTGTTGGCGGACGACGCGGGCCACGGCCAGGTCGGACAGGATCGTCGGCGAACCCGTACTCCAGATCGCGAAGGAGGGCCGCAGCTCCCGAAGATCGTTTTCCAACGATCGGATATCATGGCCGGTTGCGGGATAGTCCCGAAGCGTCACGCGGCGGCCGTCCCGCCGAAGCAGGGCCGCCGCCGTCGCCAGAGACAGGGGGGGCCACTGAGTCCCCCAGACGCCCGCCTCCTGGGTGCAGCGTCCCTCCCGGGTATAGCCGCGACCATCCGTCGAAGGGGGGTTGAAGAGAAGAACATCCGTTTCCATACTTCAATATTACCACGGGCAGCGCTGTGTGTCATCCTTTCAGATCAGAAATAGAGGTGTCGGATCATGCTCCAGACATACCGGAAGGCGACCCTTCGGACGCTGATCTTGGAATACCCGGCAATCCGTTTGTGTTCGTGGGAGGGGACCTCGGCCATCCGGTAACCCTTCTTCAGGGTCTTGATGATCATCTCCTGCTCGATCGTCGTGATGTCCTCCTGAAGCCCCAGATCTCGGAGAACCGCCGTCCGGATCGCCCTAAAACCGTTCTGGCTCTCCGAGAGCTCGACATGGAAGCGGTGATTGATGCAGGCGGTGATCAGCGAGCTGCCCATGAGGCGGAAGCACTCGTCGAAGCCGCCGTGGAGTTCGCTGGAGCCCCCGATCAGGCGCGATCCGGAAACGTGGTCCGCTTTGCCTTCGAGGATCGGCCCGACGAGGGCCGGAATGTCGTCCGGATCGTGGGAGCCGTCCGCGTCAATGAAGACCGTGACCTCGCGGTCGAGATGGGGGATGACCGAGCGGATCGCCTCCCCCTTGCCCCTGCCGTGGTCGAAGACGACCCGGACGCCCAGCGAACGGGCGAGATCCGCCGTCCCGTCCGGAGAATGGCCGTCCACGACGACGATATCACTCGTATAGGGCCGGATGCGGCCGATCACATCGACGATGGTCCGGGACTCGTTGAGCGTCGGGACGACCACGGTTATCTCATCCCGTCTACGATAGGAATTTTCCATTTATCAATAAAATCCTTGACATTTTTGGGAGGAAGAATATAACGTACATTAGTTTTTTTGTAAATCCCATTTTTCGTCTGGCTGCATTCGTTGTCGGCGCTTCTTTTGTTTGTTTACCTAGAGAAAGGAGACGGCTCATGTACCGGAAACACCGAGGACTAATCGTTTTATCCCTGCTGAGTTTTGTTATTTTCATCCTTTTTGCCCAATCGCAGGCGGCGCAGCCGCAGAACAACGACATGGCTTCATACATTGCAGAAGCCGAAAGGGCCCAGCAGGTGGCCGAGGCCACACTGACCGCACTGAACGAGGCCCTGACGAGAGCCCGCAACGCGGGAGACACGACAGCCGTCCAGGAACTGAGCGCGGCCATCCGCCAGGCGGAGGTCCGCGCTGCGCAGGTCGTCCAGCAGGTGGCCCTGGTCCGGCAGGCCCCGACCCCGGCGGCCGCGGCCGCCGCTCTCCAGAATGCCCAGCGCGCCCTGGCACAGCTTACACAGGTTGTCCAGAGCCTCCCCCCCGCGATCACCCAAGCCTACTACGTCGCCCCTGTTTTGACCACAACGGCCACGACGACGGCCACCACCGCGGCGACCACCGTTACGCCAACGACGGCGGCAACAACCGTGGCGACCACCACGACCGTACCGCCGACCACGATCCGGACGACGACGACCACCTCGACGACGACGACCTACAGACCCCCCAGCCCCTAAATCGGGGCCTTTGCCATAGGAGAGGGGATCACCATGGATCGGCATGGATTGCCTTTTGACACAGAGTGACACAGAAAGGATTCTGGCCATGAAGACAAAAGAGATCATCATCACTTGCATGATCGCCGCCCTGGTGATGGTTATTGCTCCAATGCAGTCCCAGGCCCAAACCCAGCAGGGGGGTCACATCAGGTTCGGCAACCTGGCGATCATTCCGGGTATCGCCCTTGACGGTGTTTACGACGACAACATCTACATGGGCAATGGCAAGCAATACACAGATTCGGCTACAACAAGGCGGGAGTTGAAGGAATCCGACTGGATTACCCATGCGAAGCCCAGCCTCCTTCTGAGCTATACCCTTCCCGAACGGGGCTCCGTTAATCTGGGTTACCAGGGCGATTACGCCTTCTATGACAAAAATAACAGCAACAACTGGAAGAACAACCAGGGCAGCCTGCTGGTGGATTACCAGGCCCCGGGCGGTCTCATCCTGGGGGTTGGCGAACGCTTCACCGCTTCGGAGGACCCTTACGGCTCCGCGGACCAGTATGCCATCGGGCGGACCACCAAGCGATGGACGAACGACGCGAAGACGAAACTCGGCTACAATATCATGGCCAACCTCCGGTCGTTTGTCTATTATAACAACTACAAGCAGCAGTACAACGATATCGCCGATTATTCCCAGGATTACACGGACAGCGAACTCGGCCTTGGCATGGAGAGCCGCTTTCTCCCCAAGACCTGGGGATTCATCCGGTACCACTACGGACAGCGGCGTTACAACACCAACGCCCCGGGACAGGGCGATGACTACAACTCCAACTCCAAATGGCACAGGGCGAATGTCGGTTTGACCTGGGACCCCGGCGCCAAGTTGAGCGGTGAAGTGAGCCTCGGCTACCTGTGGCGTAAATACGACCACGAGTATACCTCCGCGACCCAAATGGCCAAGCGTGACGACAAGAAAACCTGGGTCGCCGAGACGACCGTGACCTTCATGCCCACCGCGATGACGATGCTCACGATGACCCTCAACCGGGCCATCCGCGACACGGCCTCCGATACGAACGAGCAGTTCACCGATACCGGCATCGGCCTGAACCTCCAGCAGACGTTCCTCACGAAATTCACGCTCAACGCCGGGGTGGGTTACAGCAAAAACGAGTACAATCTCCCGGTCGCGAACGCCCGGACGGACGATAACTACCTGGCCAACATCGGCCTGGATTACAACATCCGGGAGTGGCTGGGTGTCGGGATCGGCTATTACCTGAATCGCAAAAATTCCAACATCGACACCAATGAGTTTACGGACAACAAATTCATGATCTCCCTGAAGGTTTTATTTTAAAATAGACCGCCCGGCCCTCAGACCGGCAGGGGACAAGCAACCGGCAGGGGCGGGTTCGAATCCGCCCTTTTTTATCCCCGGTCATCCAAGACGATCAACGACGCCAGGCCGCCGCAAGCCGGAGACATACGGAGCAGATCGGCCATGCGGCATGTTTTTACTTGCTTTTTCAGGGGATACATATTAGAGAATCGGCACAAAGGCGGGGGAGACAACAGACTGTTTTTGTTTATGAATATATGCTTGGCAATCATCTGTAAACAACGTGCGGCGCGGCTTCTGCTCGCGGCCGCCGGTTTTCTCATCCTTCTGGCCTGCAGCGGCCTTGACGGCGAAGTGGTGAAGGTGACCGAGGTCGGCAGCAATCTCTACGAGGGGCTCAAGCGCGACGACGCGGCAAAACTCGCGGAGATCAAAAAGAGCCTCAGCGAGAAAGACACGGGCGATCCCCAAATAGTGAACATTCTCGGGAAAACCCCTTCGTTCAGCGTCCTGCAGTACCTGGCGAAATACCCGGAAAGCATGCTCCTGGGCGAGGATTACAAGATCGGCGGCTACGACGTCCTGTCGATCACCGTCTATGAGGAAAAGGATCTGACCATCGAATCCATCCGCGTCTCGGCTGACGGCTTCATCTCCTTCCCCCTGATCGGCCGCCTCCACGTGGCCGACACAACCACCTCCGACGTGGAGAAGCTCATCGCGCAGAAGCTCGCCAAGGGGGACTACCTGCTCAATGCCCATGTCTCCGTCCTGGTCACCAAATATGAGGGACGCAAATTCTCCGTCCTCGGGGCGGTGAAAACCCCCGGCAACTACCCCCTCCAGGCGCGGGAAAAGGTCCTGGACGGGATCTCCAAGGCCAACGGGCTTGCCAGCGAGAGCGATAACCAGGGCCGTCCATTGTCCGGAGAGGCCCAGACGGCGGTGATTATACGGACACTGAACCCCGGGAAAGCCGACGCAAGCAAGATCGTCATCCATTTCGACCTCCAGGGTCTCCTCAAGGGGAGCGACCAGCTCTCCAACATCTACCTCGCCGACCAAGACGTCCTGTACATCCCCAAGGCGGACTTTTTCTACATCATCGGCGAGGTCAAGAATCCCGGCTCCTACGCCTTTACGAAGAAGGACATCACGATCGTCGAGGCGATCAGCATGGCCGGCGGCTTCACCCGCATCGCCGCCCGCAACAAGACCCGGATCGTACGGGTTGAAAACGGCGTGGAGAAGATCCTGGACGTCAAGGTCGACGCGATCACGAAGGCCGGCAAGATGATCCAGGCCGTGCCCGTCAAGCCCAATGACCTGATTGTCGTACCGGAGAGCTTCTTCTGATGGAAATCATGGACCGCGAAATCAACATTTACGATTACCTGCAGGTCGTCATGAAGCACCGCTGGACGATTCTGACGGTCTTCACCGTCATTTTCGTCAGCGTCCTGATCTTCACCTTCACGGCGACGCCCGTCTACCAGGCCACCGCCCGCGTCATCATCGAGAAGGACGACCCCAAGGTCGTTTCGATCCAGGAGGTGATGACGGTGGATTCGTCGGGTCTGGACTACTACCAGACCCAGTACAGGATCATCGAGAGCCGCGGTGTGGCCCGCGAAGTGATCCGGAGGCTGAAACTGGGCGAGAGCGAAGAGTTCGTCCCGAAGCCGAAGGATACCTTCTTTGCCAATATCGGGCGCTCCGTCTCGGAGACGATCGACTCCCTCGAATCGCTGATGAAGACGGAAAAACCGGCGCCCCAAGGGGGGGTGGTTGTCGACGAAAGCGAGGAAGAATCACCGCTCGTCACGGCCTTTATCGGCAGGATCAAGGTCACACCCATCCGGAACAGCCGCCTGGTCGACATCGGCTTCGAGGCCAAGGACCCTGCTCTCTCCGCCAAGATCGCCAACACACTCGCCCAGGCTTACATCGACCTCAACCTGGAGACGAAACTCAAGGCGACCCAAAACGCGATGAACTGGCTCAACAGCCGGATCGACGAGGAGCGCAAGAAGGTGGAAAAGGCCGAACAGGCCTTGCTGCGCTATAAGGAGCAGCACAACATCATCACCGATTTTTCCAAGGACGTCGAGAGCATCACCGCCCAGAAGCTGGCCGCCCTGAACGCCCAGGTCATCGAGGCCGAGGCGAAACGAGTGGAGGCGGAGACCCGTTACAAGCAGGCGATCGCCCTGCAGAGGACCCCCGAGATGCTTGATTCGATCCCCGAGGTCCTCAACAACGACCTGATCCGCCAGATCAAGGGGATGGAGGTCGAGCTCTACAAACGCGGCTCCGAACTATCGAAGAAATACGGGGCGAACCACCCTCAGATTGTCGCCATCAAGAACGAACTGGCGACCCTTCATGCGCGCAAGGCCGAGGAGGTCAAAAGGGTGATCAACTCGCTGTTCAACGGCTACAAGGTCGCCCAGGCGCGCGAGCAGTCCCTGAAGAGCTCCATGGACCGCCAGAAGGGGGAGAGCTTCAGCCTCAACGCGAAGGCGATCAATTACAGCGTCCTCAAGCGAGAGGCGGAGAGCACCAAGGAGATGTACGACCTGGTCATCAAGCGCTTCAAGGAGACGTCGCTCACCGAGAACATCCGGACGGGGAACATCCGTATCGTCGATCCGGCGGAGATCCCCAGGAGTCCCGTAAAACCGAAGAAAACCCAGAATACCCTGCTGGGCCTCATCGTCGGCCTCTCTCTGGGGATCGGCCTGGCGTTCTTCCTGGAATATCTGGACAACACGATCAAGGTCCCGGATGATATCAAGGAGCGTTTGAAGATCCCCTATATGGGGCCGGTCCCCGCCTTCAAGACAACCACGGACGGAAATCCAGGCACTCCGCGGAAGCCGCAAGACGATCTGGTCACGCTCTCATTGCCCAAATCGACGGCGAGCGAGTCCTACCGGGGCATCCGAACGAGCATCCTCTTCTCCGCCGCCGACGCGGCGCCACGGGCGATCCTGGTCGCGAGCGCGGCCCCCTCCGAAGGAAAGACGGTTACCGTCTCCAACCTTGCCGTCACGATGGCCCAGGCGGGAAACCGGGTCCTCGTCGTCGACTGCGACATGCGGCGGCCGAGGCTGCACCGGGTATTCAATGTCCCGCGCGACAAGGGACTCTCGAACATCCTCGTGGGAAACTGCACCATCGACCAAGCCATCATCCATTCGGCGATCCCCGGGATGGACATCATCCCTTCCGGACCTGTGCCCCCCAACCCATCCGAGATGCTGGGATCGCAGAACATGACCCACTTCATGCAGAGCGTTCGCGACCATTACGAGATGATCATCCTCGACTCCCCGCCGATCACGGCCGTCACGGATACGGTGATCCTATCGAGGATCGTCGACGGGGTCCTCATCGTCATCCGGGCGGGCGAAACGCACCGGGAGATCATCAAGAACGGTATCGGCCTGCTCAAAGCCGCAAATGCCCGCATCTTAGGGGCGATCCTCAACGGCGTGGAGATGGGACGCGACAGCTATTATTACTACCAGTATTATTACTACTACTACGGCGAGGACGGGGACCGGCATAAGAAGGTCCATCGAAAGAAGCGGGCAAAGAGCGGCTACGGGAGCGACAAAAAAGAGGACCCCAGGGAAAAGGCTGCCCGGATCTAGCCCCGGATCTCCGGAAAGGCCGGCCAGGATAGAAGGACTCCATACCCTCCTAGAAGCTGGGGTCCATGTCGAACTTTCTGACCCCTTCGGGGAGCTGGGCGGGGTCGACCGTTTCCGCGTTTTCCGGGGTCGTCCCTTCGAGGAAGGCCTCGAATCTCGCCCCTTTGGTCCAGAACTTGGCAGGCGCTCCTGTTTTCGGATCCACCTTGGTAAAAACGATTCCCTCGGGGATGGGGAAGACCTCGACCGGCATCCCCTCGAGGGCCTTTTCTGCAAAATAGAGCCAGATCGGCGCCGCAGCGCGGCCGCCGACCTCCTGCTTGCCGAGAGGTCTCTCCTGATCAAAGCCCACCCAGACGCCGGCGACCAAAGACGGCGTAAAGCCCAGAAACCAGGCGTCCCTCGTGTCATCGGTCGTCCCGGTCTTTCCGGCGACCGGCCGGCCGATTTTCTTCACCCGCTGCCCTGTTCCGCTTTCCACGACGTCCTGCATGACATAGCTCGTCATAAAGGCGATCCGCGGGTCGATCACCTGCTCGACCTTTGGTTGCGCCTCCTCAAAAACATGTCCGGTCCGATCGACGATCTTTTTGATGAAAAACGGCTGCACGCGCTTCCCTTCATTGGCCAGGACACCGTATGCCCGGACCAGTTCCTGGAGGGTGGTCCCGGAGGTCCCGAGGGCTATCGAGAGATTCCGGGAAAGGGGTGAGGTAATCCCCATATTGGCAGCGTAGGCTGTGGCGTAATCGATACCGATCTCCTCGAGGATCTTGATGGTGATGATGTTTCGGGAATGGACCAGGGCGTTGTGCAGCGTTGTCGGCCCGAGGAATTTCTCGTCGAAATTCTTCGGCTTCCAGAGTCCGTCGGGACTGGAGGGATCCGGATAGACGATGGGGGCATCCACGATCACTGTCGAGGGGGTCATCCCCTTGTCGAAGGCCGCCGTGTAGATAAGCGGTTTGAAGGCCGAACCGGGTTGGCGCCGGGACTGGGTTGCGCGGTTGAATTCGCTGTGGTTGAAGTCGCGCCCCCCGACCATCGCGCGGATCGCACCGTTTTTGGGATCCATCGCAAACAACGCCCCCTGGACGAGCCCCTTTTCATAGCGCTCGCGTTCCTCCATCTCCTTGAGACCCCTGTCCACCGCCTCGCGAGCCGCTTTCTGCATCTGAATGTTCAGGGTCGTGAAGACTTCAAGCCCCTCCTTGTAGAGGACATCACTGCCGTATTTCTCCTGGACGTAGCGGCGGATGTTCTCGATGAAATAGGGGGCGATCTTGTCCTTGGGCTTGATGGAACGAAACTTGAGCTTCGTGGAGAGCGCCCGGTTCCTCTCTGTCTTTGTGATGTACTCGTCTTCCAGCATCCGGGACAGGACGTAGGCCTGCCGCTGGTATGCCTTGTCGGGGTGAAGGTAGGGGGAGTAGTTGCTGGGGGCCTTGGGAAGGCCGGCCAGCAAGGTCGCTTCCGCGAGCGTCAGGTCGCGCGCGCTCTTTCCGAAATACCCCTGAGATGCGGCCTCGATCCCGTAGGTCCCATGGCCGAGATAGATGTGGTTCAGATAGAGGGTAATAATCTCTTCTTTTGTCAGGTACTTGTCTATCTTGTATGCGAGGAGCGCCTCCTTGATCTTCCTCATGTAGCTCTTCTCCGGGGAGAGGTAGAGGAGCTTGGCGACCTGCTGGGTGATGGTGCTTCCCCCCTGGACGATGCGCCCCGCTTCGATATTTTTGAAAAAGGCCCGGGACATACTCTGCATGTCGAAACCCTTGTGCTGGAAGAAGCGGGCGTCCTCGGCGGCGACAAAGGCCTGAATGGCGATCTTCGGGATGTCCTCGTACTTGATGACTTTCCGGTCTTCAAGGAAGAACTCGTCGATCAGCTCGTTATTGTCCGCATAGACCCGTGTCGTGATGCTGGGACGGTAATCCTTCAGGGCGGCGATGCTGGGGAGCTCCTTGAGTAGGAGGTAATACAAGAGACTGCTCCCCGCCAGTGCGGCGCCGACAAAGAGGGTGAGAAATACGACGATGATGATCCCCAGGACGGAGCGCCGCGAGGACGATTTCCGACGCTGGGCGACAGGCTTGACGGGGGTCATGGGTTCTTTTCTTCCTTCTCTTCCGGCATCCCTTCCTCGGGGACCCCGGTCTCATCCGGCGCGGGTTTCTTCCCGCCGGCGAACCGTGCCACAAAAATGCTCACCTCATAGAGAAGCATCAGCGGGATTGCCATCAGGAACTGGCTGATGGCATCGGGGGAGGGGGTCAGGATAGCGGCGGCGATGAAGATGATGAGGATGGCGTAGCGTCTTTGTTTTGCCAGCATCTTTGCGTTGACGATGCCGAGCTTCGCCAGGAAGAAGATGAAGACCGGCATTTCAAAGGACAGGCCGAAGGCCAGGAGGAACTTCAAGGTCAAGTCGAGATACTCTCGGAAAGAAATCATCGGCTTGAGGGCATCGGTGGAAAAGCTCACGAAAAAAGCGAAAGCCGGCGGCAGGGCGATGAAGTAGCCGAAAAGGACGCCGCCGCCGAACAAAATCGAGGAGAAAAAGATAAAAGGAAGGACGTATTTTTTCTCGTTCCGGTATAAACCTGGGGAGATGAAACGCCAGATCTCGTACAGCGTATAGGGGGCGGTGAGCAGCAGAGAGGCGAAAAAGGCGATCTTCATGTGGATGAAGAAGGCCTCCGGAAGTCCCGTAAAGATCAACGTACTCTGGGCCGGCATGGCGTCGACAAGGGGTTTGGTAATGACCCGGAAAGACCATTCCTTGAACAAGTAGCAGACGCCGAAGCCGATGCCGACGACGATGAGAACTCGTATGAGCCTCGTCTTGAGCTCCTCAAGATGAGAGATCAGGGACATTTTTTCCTCTTCGGGTTTGTTGTTTTCCATGCGATGTCTTGCCGGGATTCCTGTGAGGGGTCAGGCCTGAGATTTGGGGTCAGTCGTCTTTGGGACATCATGATCCGCAGGGGTGGGTGCGGCAGGCGGCGCCGCGGCTTCCTTTTCTGCTTCCTTGCCGTAAAGCAGCGAATCCTTGAAACCGTCCATGTCTTTCTTTAGCTCTTCCGTTTTCAGCGTTTCCTTGAGCGTATCGGTGGCGCTTTCGGTCACCTTGCGGAACTCGAAAAGGCCTTTTCCCAGAGCCTTGGCAATATCGGGCAGTTTCTTAGGGCCCACCACAAGCAGGGCGATCACTGCAATCACCAGCAGTTCCGGCATTCCGATACCAAACATAACCTAACCCCTTCAGACGGATGGTTTTGAAAATCTATCCTATCCATCCTGTGCTATCTATACCTGTAGTCGGAAATGTTTGTCAATGCTTTTTCCGGAAGGCCTGGTGCTGCAAAATCTTTTGCTATGCTAAGGCTTGTGTTAGAAGCGATCTCCAATCGGGATC
>PNOO01000017.1 GCA_013824905.1 Syntrophus sp. (in: bacteria)
CTGAGCCGCGAAGAGATGAGCCTCCTGCTCATGCAGCCCGGTTCGGCAACGCCGGCCGCCGTCCGGGATGCGGCCATGCTCGAACTCATCTATGCGACAGGAATCCGGGTGTCGGAACTGACAGGGCTGACGCTCAACAGCATCAACTGGCAGGTGGGATATCTGATTGCCATGGGAAAAGGAGATAAAGAGAGGATTGTCCCTCTGGGCCGCACGGCCTATGATCAGGTGAAGCGGTATGTCGAGGGGGCGCGGCCGCTGATGCTCAAGAGTCGCCAGTGCGATATCCTTTTTCTGAACCGCTCGGGGAAGGGGATGACGCGGCAGGGATTCTGGAAGATCGTGAAAAAGTATGCGGCATTAGCGAAAATGGCGAAGAAAGTTCATCCCCATACCTTCCGGCATTCATTTGCCACCCATCTGCTGGAGGGGGGGGCCGATCTGCGTTCGGTGCAGATCATGCTGGGGCATGCCGATATCTCGACCACCCAGATTTATACGCACGTGACGCGGGAACGGTTGAAGGAGATTCACCGGAAGTACCATCCGCGGGGATGAAGGAGCTGAAGTAACAAAACCCCGGCCGGCGGGGTGAAGAGGAATCAAGAGATATGGAATATACGTCGCGTAAAAAGGCAAGACCTGAAAAGAAAGGCAAATCTGCAAAAGGATGGATTGCACTGGTGATCGTCGTGGTCCTGGCAGCGGGCGTCCTGACCGCCGGGTTTTTCTATCCGGAAAGTCTACGGGGGACATACAATGGTCTGATCAGGGTCCGGAACACCTTTTCTTTTTTTGTCCTCGGGCAGAAACCCCATTTCTATGCGCTCATTCTCGAAAAGAACGGTCAGGATTACCGGCTGACCTCCCGGGATTCTTTCGAGGTCTCCTACCGGGACGAATTCGTGATCAAGGACACGGCGACGGATGTCCTCTTCGGAGGCGGCGTGTCCGTGGATGTTGAAGGGCTGGGGGACAAGAACGATATCGGAAAGCTCCTCAAGGGGATCGATCTGGTGGACAAGACGGTCCTGGCGGACCGGAATGGTCCGGGCGGGAAAAAGCCGGGCGGCTATTCCTTCCAGATCAAGTATAAGGATGACCCGATCGCGTCCATCCCGATCCGTGTACAGATTACCCCGCAAGACTGGTTGCGCTATGCACGGAGTTCCGGAAACCAGAAGGTCCAGATCGAGTATCTCAAGAGGGCGATTGCCATGAACCGGGAGGATGCCAACGTGCGTAAGATGCTGGCATCCATCTACTTCAATGCCGGTATGACCGGTGAGGCCATCGCCCAGTATCAGGAGATCCTCACCCTGAAACCGGACGATGCGGCGGCCCAGTCCGGGCTGGTGAAGTGCTATCTGAAGATCGGGCAGTACAAGGAAGTGATCAGGATTTCCGAGCGGGTCGTAAAGGCCAATCCGCGGGATGACGAAGCGCTGGCTAATATCGCCTTGGCTTGGAGCCACTTGAAAAACTGGAATAAGGCCATCTCCGCTTATCTGGAGGTTCTGAAAATCCGGCCCGACAATCCCGTGGCGATTTATAAACTGGGTGAGGCTTATGAAAAGACGGGGCAGCTCGGCAAGGCTGTGGAACAGTATCGTCTGGTTCTGGCAAAGGTTCCGAAGGCCGATCATGTGGCTGTTGCCCTTGCCGATGTCTTTCTGAAGATGGGGAATTTCGATGAAGCCATCCGCTGGCACCGGGAGGTCGTGAAACGGCAGCCGAAAAACGCCGCCGCCTATGCCAATCTCGGCCTGGCCTATGGCGGTAAAGGTCTTACGAAAGAGGAAATCGAGAGTTATAAAAAAGCGATCGAGCTCAAACCCAATGATCCGGTCATCCATTTCAATCTGGGGACGGTCTATGAAAAAGGGAAACGGGATCAGGAGGCAATTCGCGAGTATCAGAGGGCCTTGGAGCTCAAACCGGATGATCGGGATGCCATGGAGCGGCTTGCGGACCTGTATTTCAAGGCCAAGCGATTCGGTGAGGCGGCGCCCCTTTATGAGAAAGTGGTGAAAAACAGTCCCAGGAAGGCCGTCATATATAGCCGTCTCGGTTTTGCCTATGACGAGCAGAAGAAGCATGCCATGGCCGTCGAAAATTATCAGAATGCGATCAAACTCGGCGCAAAAGACCCCCAGCTGCGCAAGAACCTCGCGCAGGCGTACAGCCAGACAGGTAAGAACAAGGATTCGATTGCGATGTATGAAAAACTGGCGTCCACCCATCCCACGCCCGATGTCCTGAATATCCTGGCGGACGCCTATATGAAGGAAAAACTCTACGATAAAGCCATCCGGATATACAGGAAACTCATCGATCTGAATCCGAAGAAAGCCTCCTCCTATTCGGGCATGGCCCATGCATATGGCCTCAAGGGGGATCTGGACCGGCAGATCGAGTTTTACCGGATGTCTCTGAAATTCGATCCCGAGGATGACGAGGTCTATACGAATCTGGGAGCGGCGTATGAAAAGAAGGGACTCTTTGCGGAGGCGCTGAATGCCTATACTTCCGCATTCGATCTGAATCCGGAAGCGACTCAGGCGGCGCGGAAAATCCCCCAGATGAAGATCCGCATCATCCAGCAGAAACACAAATAGTGAAGGAGGCGTTGCATCCATGAAAACTGTCCGTATCGGACGGCTCTCGATCGGTGGGGGGGCCCCCCTGGCGCTCATTGCCGGTCCCTGCGTCATAGAAAGTGAAGAGAAGACCATGGAGATTGCCGGTTATCTGAAGGACCTGACAGAGAAACTGGAGATCCCGTTCATCTTCAAGGCCTCTTACGACAAGGCGAATCGGACCTCTAGGAATGCCTACCGGGGGCCCGGTCTGACCAGGGGGCTTGAAATTCTGAAGAAGATCAGGGAAGAGTTGGACATCCCCGTCCTTTCCGACGTCCATCGCTTTGAGGAGATCGATCCGGCCGCCCGGGTCCTCGATGTCCTCCAGATCCCCGCCTTTCTCTGCCGGCAGACCGACTTCCTTGTCGAGGTCGCCCGCAAGGCGCGGGCCGTAAATATCAAGAAGGGTCAGTTCCTTGCCCCCTGGGACGCCGTCCATGTCCTGGAAAAATCTGCGGCGGCGGGCAACGCAAATCTCCTGCTGACCGAGCGGGGGGTCAGTTTCGGTTACAACAATCTGGTGGTCGACTTCCGCGCCTTTCCGATTCTGCGGGAGACCGGATATCCGGTGATCTTCGACGCCACACACAGTGTTCAGCTCCCCGGGGGGGCCGGGAACGCCTCGGGCGGCGATCGGCGGATGGTCCCCTGTCTCGCCCGGGCGGCGGTAGCCGCAGGGATCGACGGCCTGTTTTTTGAAGTCCATCCTGATCCGGATTGCGCGCTCTGCGACGGGCCCAATTCGCTGAGTCTGGACAGTCTGCCGGCGCTGCTGTCGACTTTAAAGAAGATCGATGTGGTGGTACGGGAAGCGCGGGTGTAAACCTATTAAGAAGAGGGTTAAATAGTGAAAGAAGTGACCGATGAGCGCCTGTTAAGCAGGATCCGTGGAATAAAACTCCTGATCCTGGATGTGGATGGTGTGATGACCGACGGCCGGATCATTATTGACGATGCGGGGCTGGAGAGCAAACAGTTTGACGTCAAGGACGGCCACGGCTTGAAAATGCTTATGAAATCCGGCATCGACGTGGTACTTCTGACGGGAAGGAAGTCCCGTGTCGTCGACCACCGCGCCGTCGATCTGGGGATTGCCGAGGTCCATCAGGGGATCTGGAACAAGCGAGAGGTATTTGACGAGATTCTCAAGAGGCGAAAGCTTTCTCCGGAAGAGACGGCCTATGTCGGGGATGATGTAGTGGATATACCGCTTCTCAAACGGGTCGGTTTTGGGGTTGCCGTGGTGGATGCCTGCCCGGAAGCCACAGGAGTCGCCGATTATGTGACGGAGCATTCCGGAGGTCGGGGAGCGGTCCGGGAAGTGTGCGAGGTGATCCTCAAGGTCCAGGGCCGGTGGGAGGAATTGGCTGCGAGGTATGAATTTGCCTAACAATCAGTTATCATTGAGAACGACGTTTCACCTTTACATCTACCGGTACGGGTGGTATATCATCCAAGACATCGGCGTTGTGCGAGGCCGCCGACGCGAGGGGAACGGCGCTGGAAGGGGCTGATGAAAACAGGAAGAAAAACGGTTCTCATTGTCGTTGTCCTGGCGGTGATTCTCTCCGCGGCGGCGATCATCATAATCAGTATCCCCAAGGAGCCGGAAAAGGCCCTCTTAAAAGTCATGTCGGACCAGGTCGATCTTCAGGTCCGAAACGTCCGTTTATCGGAAGTCGGGGATTCCGGCATGAAGTGGGAGATCATAGCGGATACGGCAAGATATCAGAAGAAGGAAAACCTGGCTTTCTTTGAGAAGTTGACAGTCAAGCTTGTGACGAAGGAAGGCAGGACATTCGTGATGACAGGCGATCGGGGTCGGTTAAATACCGAATCGCGAAATGTGGAAATCGAGGGGAATGTAGACATCGTCTCGGACAACGGAGACCGCTTCAGGACGGACCATCTCCGGTATCGGAATGCCGGGAAGCTGATCGAAACCGAAGGATCTGTGGTGATGGAAAACAAGCGCATCCGGGTGAGCGGTGTGGGCATGACTCTGTTCCTGGAGGAGAAGAAAGTCGCTCTCCTATCCCAGGTCCGGGCGAGTTTTACAGGGGAACGGAGAGAGAAACAGTGATGCCGCAAAGGATCTGCACGCTGATGATAGGACTGGGCATTCTGATTAGCGCCCTTGCACAACCGCTCAGCGTCAACGGCCAGACGAAACCAAAACCCAAGGTCGAACGGGATCTGCCCATTCAAATCGTCTCGGACCGTCTGGAAGCCTATAATGAAAAACGGATGATTGTTTTTTCCGGAAATGCCGTGGCCACTCAGGGCGGCCGAACGATACGGTCGGATGTGCTGACCCTCTACTACAAAGAAGGAAAAGGTCCTTCCGTCCGAACGGCCGGAGAGCCTGAAGGGCCGGGGGAACTGGAAAGGGTTGAGGCGAAAGGCCATGTCACGATCAGCGAAGGCGACCGGATCGTGACGGGTGAGGAGGGCATCTATGACCAGGATGCCCAGAAGATCACCATGACGGGCAACGCCGTCATGCGCGAGGGGGCCAATATTATCCGAGGGGACAGGGTGATCGTATTTCTGGATGAAAACCGGGGTGTGGTGGAGGGGACGGGTAGCAAACGCGTCACAGCCACCATCTATCCCGAGGAAAAGAAAGACAAAAAACGTTGAACACCTTCTTCTAACCTGAGAGGGAAGGATAAGCAGTCGGAACATGGCATTTGAACTCAAGCAGAATCTGAAACTGACCCAGCAGCTGATTATGACGCCCCAACTCCAGCAAGCCATTAAGCTTCTGCAGTTGTCGAGGCTGGATTTGATGGATGCGGTCACTCAGGAGATGGAGGAAAATCCGCTCCTGGAAGAAGTCATGTCGGATGAGGATCCCGAGGCGGAAAAGAAGATCGAACCCGAACAGACCGAGGAAGGCGCCCGGGAAGAGATCAGCCTGGTGGAGCGTACAGAGGAGCTGACGGGAGAGGGAGACGGACGTCAGGAGTTCGACTGGGACAGCTATCTGGAAGACTATGGCCCGAAGGGGGTCACGTACGACAGGAAGGAGGGGACCGCCCCTTCATGGGACAACCTCACGGCCGTGAAAGCCTCGCTCACGGACTACCTCGTATGGCAGCTCCGGCTTTCCCGATTCACGGACGAGGAACGGCATATCGGTGAACAGATCATCGGCAACCTTGACCAGAACGGCTATCTGATGGCTACGCTGGAGGAGATCGCGGCACTGGAAAAAGTGGCTCCGGCGTTTGTGGAAGAGGTGCTCAAAAAAGTTCAGGAATTCGATCCTCCGGGGATCGCCGCCCGTGATCTCAGGGAGTGTCTGCTCATTCAGGCCCGCCTCCTGGGGAACGTAAAGCCGCTGGTCGAAAAAATCATCATGGGCCATCTGAAGGACCTGGAAGTCAAGAACTATCTCCACATCGCCAGGAAATTAAAGGTAACGCCTGATGACGTCATGACGGCTGTGGTCATCATTACCAATATGGACCCCAAACCGGGTAGCGTCTATAATGAGGAACGAATCCAGGCGATTGTCCCGGACGTTTATGTGATGAAAAGCGGGGATGATTACAAGATCATTCTCAACGACGACGGTCTGCCGAGACTCCGGATCAGCAATTTTTACCGTGAGATCATGAGCGGGATGGGTGCGGGGGTAAAGGCGGAAAACGGAAAGAAGTACATCAAGGAGCGTGTCCAGTCTGCCACTTGGTTTATCAAGAGCATTCAGCAGCGACAAAAGACGATCTATCGGGTTGCCGAGAGCATTGTCCAGTATCAGAAGGAATTCTTCGATGGGGGGATCAGCTTTTTGAAACCGCTGATCCTGCGCGATATTGCCGATGACGTGGAGATGCACGAATCCACGATCAGCCGTGTGGTGACTAACAAGTACATGCATACCCCGCGGGGCCTCTTCGAGATGAAGTATTTCTTCGGCAGCAGCATCCACAGGACCGGCGGCGATGATGTCGCCGCAAAAAGCGTGCAGGAGGAGATCCGGAAGGCCATCAAAGAGGAAAATCACCGAAAACCGTTGAGTGATCAGGAAATCGTCAAGAGTCTTCAGCAGACATCAGGGATAACCATTGCACGGCGGACTGTGGCAAAATACAGGGAGATGATGGGGGTATTGCCCTCCTCGCGGCGGAAGAGATATTTTTAAAAACAGGAGGAGACAATCATGAAAATTTCTGTAACCTTCAGGAATACGGAAGCGGAAAACTGGCAGAAGGAATATGTGGAGGAGAGACTTGGAAAACTGAAAAAATATATCGACAATCCGGTGGATGCCCGCGTCATCCTCTCGGTAGAAAAATTCCGTAACACGGCGGAAATCAATCTGTCGGCCAACGGTCTGAACATCAACAGCAAGGAAGAAGAAAAAGACATGCATCTGGCCATCGATAACGCCATAGAAAAGATCGAGCGTCAGCTCAAGAAACGCAAGGAAAAGATCCGCGGCTTCAAGAACAATCAGTCCAGGATCGAAGAATCCGACCGTGAATCACCGGGTGAAGAGGGAGAAGAACTGCCTGAGTCAAAGGTGGTCGAAACCCGTAAGATCGTGCTCAAACCGATGTCCATTGATGATGCGATCATGGAAATGGAGACCACGAAGAATCGGTTTGTGATCTACCGTGATTCCTCCTTGGAAAATGTCAATGTGATCTACCGTCGCGAAGACGGGAAATTCGGACTGCTGGAGATTAATCCTTGAGTTTCAATGAATCATCAATGAAAATTACGGAATTGCTCAGGAAGGAATACATTCTTGAGCAACTGAAGGCAAAAAGCAAGCAGGAAGTCCTGGCTGAACTGGCCGGCGTGTTTCTAAAGGGGAAGATCAAGTTCGATTCCGGCGCGATGCTCCGGGTCCTCCTGGAGAGGGAGAAGCTTGGAAGCACCGGTATCGGCGACGGGATCGCCATACCTCACGGCAAGCTCGCCGGGCTCGATGAGATATTGGTCGCCTTTGGCAGGAGCCGGGAAGGAATCGCGTTCGAGGCACTGGACGGAAAGCCGGTGCATCTTTTTTTCTTGCTCATGGCCCCGGAAAATTCGGCAGGCCAGCATCTCAAGGCTTTGGCGAAAATTTCCCGTATGCTGAAGGATGGAGCTTTCCGGAAGAAGCTGCTGGAGGCGCGGATGCATGATGATCTCGTCCGGGTCATCACCGAAAAGGATGATGAATGCTGACACGATGACGCCGGTAAAGGTAAAGGACGTGCTGTCCTGTCGAGAGAGACTGGGAATCACACAATTATCGATTCCTCGCGGCGCTTCCGGTTCAGTCAGTCGGGTGTGCATCCGTCCCGGAGAAAAAGAAGGCATGTTGACGCCGCTTCCCCGGACCATCATGATATTTCCGCCGACCGCATCGGATGGCAGTGCATCCGCTGCCGATATCAGACGCCTTTCTCCCTTATCCCGCCGGAACATCTCCTGTGCCGCCTTTTCCGAAGCCGCCGAGCTGCCTGATGACCTCGGGCAATTTTCTGAAGTACAAAGGATACCGGTATTTACGTCATGCTACGACGCCTCGCTGTTGAAAAGTCGGCTGATGGGTTTGCTCAGAGAGAAAGGTGGGCGGCAGATCATGCTTCATGGCGTACTCGTTCGGTTGTTGGGGCTTGGCATCCTGATCACGGGCGACAGCGGTATCGGAAAGACCGCGTGCAGCCTTGAGCTCGTAACCCAGGGATCCTGCTGGATTGCAGATGATGCAGTCATTCTGGAGAGAAAAGGGGAGGCCCTATACGGGCGGGGCCATCACAGAACGAGAACACTGATCGCGGTTCGGGGCCGGGGGATTCTCGATGTTCATGAGCTACTGGGAGCCGAGGCCATCCGCGAGGAGACGCAGGTGAATGTGATCATCCGGTTTGTCAGGGAGTTCGGTAAGGAAGGGTCCGCCCGAGGGGATGAGGAGGAGAGTTCGATCCGTGAAATCATGGGGATTCCTGTCCTTAGCCGCCGTCTTGAAGCCGGCGACGACCCTCGGCAGATGTCGGATCAGGTGATGACAGCTCTCGACGAGCTTCTCCTCTTTGCAGAGCACCGGCAGGTCATCAACGGCTGTGAAAATCGGCGTGCATATCCGGCTGGGGGGTAACAGGTGATGAAGCAGTTACGTGTGGTCATCATTACGGGGTTGTCCGGTTCCGGTAAAAGTACCGCCCTGCGGGCTCTTGAAGACATCGGTTTTTTCTGCGTCGATAATCTGCCGGTGGCGCTCCTCCCCAAGTTTCTCTCGATCCAATCCGATCCGGCCAAGGAGATCGCGAGGGTCGCGATGGTCATGGATCTCAGGGAGAAGGGATTTCTGGAGAAATACAAGCGGATTTTCATCCGGCTCAGGGAAAAGGGCTATCGGATTGAGGTTCTCTTCTTCGACGCCACTGATGAGGCGATCCTGCACCGGTTCAGTGAGACACGGCGGTCTCATCCGCTGTCCCCACGCGGCTCCCTCATGGAGGGTATCTCTCTGGAAAGGGAAAAACTCGCCTCTCTGAAAGAAATGGCCGATAAGGTGTTTGACACCACCTCCTGCAATGTCCATCAGCTCAAGGATGTCGTACAGCGTTACTTCCTGGGGGAATCACCCGGAAAGAGGTTGGTGATCCATGTAACCTCCTTCGGTTACCGCTATGGACTGCCGGCTGACGCGGATATGGTCCTGGACGTCCGTTTTCTCCCCAACCCCCATTTCGTCGAAGAGTTGCGCCCCTTAAACGGCCATGACTCGATGGTCCGGGATTATCTCCTGGAGTCGCAAGACGGTCGCATTTTTATCGGAAAACTGTTCGATCTGATGGCATTTCTCATCCCTCTTTACGAGAAAGAAGGGAAATCCCGCTTCAATATCGCCCTCGGCTGTACCGGCGGTCATCACCGCTCCGTCGTCATGGCCAACCACCTGGGGGCCTTCCTTGCGGACAAGGGCTATTTTGTGAACATAACCCACCGCGACATCGGTAAATCCTGACGGCTTCGCAAAAAGTCCGGATGCTGCGTTGCGCTTCATCCCTCGTCATTGCGGCGTACGCAACAGTACGCCTCATTCCTCAGGATTCGCGCGCCTTGCCTGCGGACTTTTTGCGAAGCCGTCCAATTTTCAAGACTTTTTACGAGGTCGCCAATCATGAAATTTCAAAAAGCCCAATTCATTTTCGCCGTCACATTATCCTCAATCCAGTGCGGGTCCCACCACTCGCGAGGATCAACGAACTGGCCGTTGATCGCCGTTCCGAAATGGAGATGATCTCCTCCGGCTAATCCCGTGAGGCCGGAAGTGCCGATGACCTCGCCCCGCTTCACCTCCTGGTCAGGGCGAACCTGGATGGCGCTCATGTGGGAGTACAGGGTTGTAAGGCCGAGGCCGTGGTCGATGATGACGGTATTGCCATAGATTCCGAGGGGTCCGGTAAAACGGACGATCCCGCTGTTCGCGGCCTCGATCGGACTATGGGCCAGTGAGGCGAGGTCGACACCTGCATGGAGGCTTTTGCCCACCGGTTTTCCACCATAAAGATAGGTCCGGTTGTCGCCGAAGAGGGCCATTGGAGCGGCGTTTTTCATCCGTAAAAAGGTATCCTGCCAGAGTTGACGCGGTTCCGATTTCCGGCAGAAGGACTGAATGGTCTGGGAGTTGTCGTTGCGCAGCTGGCTATTGATATAGATAAAAGTTTCGATGGGTGTTTTTCCTCTGAGGGCGGGAATGTCCGCCTGGAATTCAGGCATCTTCGTATCTAAAAAGGCGTCGGAAAGGAGCATTGTGTCGCTGCGAAATTTCCTTTTCTTGATGAGGACGGGGATGCCGCTGACGGTTTCGTTTCCGGCCTGATCGCGTGCCAGGATACGGATCTGCGGGACGCCCGGCGCCGCATCCAGAGGCAGGGCAAAGTAGGCCACGTAACCGGGTTTCCCGGCAAGTGTCAAGGGGTAGCCGGGGTAGAAGAGATCGCCGACCTGGACCCCTGTATGGGAGACCGCCTCCGACAGGCGATAGGTCACAATGCAGGCGCCCCCCTGATTGATGTGGTTGGTGGGATTGAGCTGAAATATCTGGGGAGGCATGAAGTCGATCTGCACCGGCCGGGTAACGACAGTCCGGTTTTTCCAGAGGGAATAATCCACGGCAGTGAGTGTCAAACTGGCCGGTCCGTCATGGAGCTTCATGGCAGAGGCATCGACGGCCACGGAGACTTCTTTCCGCCCAACGCCTGCCGCCGGATAGTCGATCGAAGACAAAATGCGCGGACGATTGTCTTGGGTGATGACGATCTCCGTATGGCGGAGCCCCTGTCCCTCATCCGAGAAGGTGACTTTAAGGAGCTTCTGCTTTCCGATCATGCCGGGGTCCCCGTCGGCGACGATGCTGGGGCTGTTGCTTTCCCCTACGGTCATAAAGAACCACGCGCCCCCTCCTGCCGCAAGCAGAAGCACCATCACGACAGTAAACCAGAAGTTCCTTTTCATTGCCGATTCCTCCTCAAGATGAACTGGGTGCGGTATAATCGCTTTGGGGGTGTTTTGCAAGGCCAAAAACCACAGCAAATTCTGCGCAACAGGAATATCTTGATCTTGATCCGCTTAGTTGTTATAACTCTTTCGTAAGCATCCTTGAACCCTCTGGCAGAAAAGGAAACCCATCATGCTGAAGGAGAGAAGAATCGTTCTGGGCGTGACCGGCGGCATCGCCGCTTATAAAGCCGCCGAGCTCGTCCGCGAACTCGTCCGCGGCGGGGCGAAGGTCCGGGTGATCATGACCGACCATGCCTGTCGGTTCATAACGCCCCTCACCTTTGAGACGCTTTCCGGAAATCCCGTCGCCACGGACCTCTTTCGCATGACCGGAAACTTTGAGATCGGCCACATCGCGCTTGCCGAGTTCGCGGAATTGATCGTCATCGCCCCTGCGACGGCCAACCTTATCGGCAAGCTGTCCGCAGGCATCGCCGACGACCTGCTGACGACGGTCCTGCTTGCAGCGACAGCCCCCGTTCTCGTCTGTCCGGCGATGAATGCAAAAATGTATGCACATCCGATCGTGAGGGAAAACAGGGCGCGCCTGGTTTCACACGGCTATGCCGTTCTGGAAGCGGGGTATGGCGAACTGGCCTGCCGGACGGAAGGGCAGGGGAGGCTCCCCGACCCGCTGGAGATCGTCGAGGAGATCGAATCGCTCCTTGCGCAAAAAGACCTTCAGGGTGAAGAGATCCTCATCACTGCCGGACCTACGCAGGAGCCCTTCGATCCGGTGCGTTACATCACCAATTATTCCTCCGGAAAGATGGGCTATGCCCTGGCCGTGATGGCCAGAAGAAGGGGCGCCTCAGTCACGCTGATCAGCGGACCGACAGAGCTTACCGCCCCGCGCGGCGTTGAATTCATCCCGGTCAAGACCGCCCTCGAGATGCGGGATGCCGTGCTGGACCATCTGGAGAAGTCCACGGTGGTGATCAAGGCCGCAGCGGTAGCCGATTATCGGCCGGCGGTCTGCCAGGCGACGAAAATCAAGAAAAAGGCAGGGCCTCTGACCGTACGTCTGGAGAGGAATCCGGACATCGTCTCCGCGATTGGAAAGAAGAAGGGCCGCCGTATCATTGTCGGCTTCGCGATGGAATCGGACCACCTCGTTGAAAACGCCCGGGCGAAACTCATGAAAAAGGGAATGGATTTTATCGTGGCCAACGACGTGACCGAAGCCGGAGCCGGTTTCCGGGCAGACACCAACATCATCCGGATCCTGGATCGGGAGGGGAGCGATGAGAGATTTCCCCTGATGGATAAGCTGGAGGTCGCCGGTGTCATTCTCGACAGGGTGAAAATGGTCAGAAGCGGCAGAAGGATCCGGGATGAGCGCTGAAGGGGAGCCGCGGGAAGAACTTCTTTGCCTGGTCCGGTCGCTCAGGGAAAGGCTGCGGATTGACGGGGAACTGGGCAGGCCTCTTTCCTATCTCACCCGGGAAGGGGAGGTTGCTGGGGCGGTTAGGGGGGAGAGATCGACGCAAACCGCGCGGGAATTTCCCGTTGTGAAAATGTCCGGATTGGATGCGGTCCGCGAATTGCTCGGCGACTGTCGGCGCTGCCCGCTGCATCGTACGAGACACTCCCTGGTATTCGGCGAGGGCAATCCCGAGGCGGATCTGGTCTTTGTCGGGGAAGCGCCGGGTGCGGATGAGGACGCCCAGGGAAGACCGTTTGTAGGCCGCGCCGGTCAGCTTTTGACAAAAATCATCGGCGCGATGGGGCTGAAGCGGGAAGAGGTCTACATCTGCAATATCCTCAAGTGCCGCCCTCCCGGTAACCGCAATCCGCAGCCGGATGAGATCGCCCCCTGCGAACCGTTTCTCATACGGCAGCTCGAGGCGATCCGCCCGCGGGTGATCTGCGCCCTGGGGACCTTTTCGGCTCATACCCTGCTGAAATCGGAGGCGCCGATCAGCGTCCTGCGGGGGCGGTTTCACAGTTATCAGGGGATACTGCTCATGCCGACCTACCATCCTGCCTATCTGCTCCGGAATCCCGGGGCGAAGAAACAGGTATGGGAAGATGTCCAGATGATCATGCAGACCCTCAGGGACGGGACATGATGCCTGAAAAAGGCCTGTGAAGGCCGGGAGCGAAGGAGGTGGAAAAATGAGGAGACCCATGTCGCGAAGAATGATACTTACGGCCGCGGCGGTGGCTTTGCTGCCGGTCTTTTTGAACGCATCCGGCGAGGTGTCATCCGCTGCGGAAAAGGCGCCGGTCTTCGATGTGATCACGGTAAGCGCCGCCATCACTCCTCCCATTGCCGAATACATCATTCAGAGCATCACTGAAGCGGCGAAAAACGGGGCGGAAGGGCTAATCATCCGTCTCGATACGCCGGGCGGCCTCGATCTGGCCATGCGGGACATCGCCAAGGAGATACTGAACGCCCATGTTCCCGTCATCGTCTACGTCGCTCCGTCCGGGGCCAGGGCGGCCTCGGCCGGCGTCATCATCACCGTCGCCGCTCATATCGCTGCGATGGCGCCGGGAACGAACATCGGCGCGGCCCATCCCGTCAGTCTGGGGATCGGCGGCGCCATGGACAAGACAATGAGCCAGAAGGTGGTAAACGACGCCGTCGCGTATGTCCGCGGCATCGCAAAGAAACGGAATCGAAACGAGGAGTGGGTGGAGAAGGCGGTCCGGAAGAGCGTATCCATCACTGCCGAGGAAGCCCTCCGTCTCAAAGTCGTCGATTTTGTGACGGAGGATATGAACCAGTTGCTCAGCCAGGCTGACGGCCGGGAGATCTCCCTCGCCGCGGGGAAAAAGGTCCTCAGGACAAAGGGGGCCGTTTTCAACGAGAAGAAGATGGGGACGAGACAGAAGGTCCTCTCCGTCCTGAGCGATCCGAATATCGCCTACATCTTGCTGCTTGTCGGCCTTGCCGGTCTCTATTTCGAGTTTTCCACCCCAGGCGTCATTCTCCCCGGCGTCATCGGGGGGATCTCCCTCATTATGGCCTTTTTTGCGATGCAGACCCTTCCCGTGAACTACGCGGGGGTGGCCCTGATCATCTTCAGCATCATCCTGTTCATCGCGGAGATTAAGGTCATTAGCCACGGAATCCTCACCATCGGCGGGGTCATCTCGCTCATTATAGGCTCACTGATGCTTTTCGAGACCCCCGATCCCGCGCTCCGGGTTTCCTGGAACGTCCTCGTTCCGGCGGTGGCAGTTACGTCGCTCTTTTTCATCACCGTCATCGCGATCGCTGTCAAGGCTCAGCTGAGGAAACCTCAAGGCGGACAAGAGGGGATGGCCGGTGAGGAGGGACAGGCGGTGACCGATGTTTATGCGGGAGGGAAAGTCATGATCAACGGCGAGTACTGGAGTGCGGTGAGCGACGTTCCCGTAGCGAAGGGTGCAAAGGTCCGGGTGATCCGTGTGGAGCATCTGAAAGTCAGGATAGAACCCATCGAAAAGTAAAAAAATGGAGGTCAGTCATGTCAGAATTGTATCCAGTCGTCATCGTCGTCGTTCTGGTCGTCATGTTCCTCGCTTCGGCCATCCGGGTCCTCAACGAGTATGAACGGGCTGTCATTTTCCGTCTGGGCCGGGTGATCGACACGAAGGGGCCCGGTCTTATTATCCTGATTCCCATCGTCGATAAGATGGTCAAGATCGACATGCGGACGATCACCATGGACGTCCCGGCTCAGGATGTGATCACGCGGGACAATGTGTCCATTAAGGTGAATGCCGTGGTCTATTTCCGGGTCGTCGACGCCAACCCCGCCGTGATCGGTGTCGAGAATTATCTCTATGCGACGTCGCAGCTCGCCCAGACGACACTTCGGAGCGTCTGCGGCCAGATGGAACTGGACGAAATCCTCTCCGAGCGTGAGAAGATCAACCTCCAGCTCCAGGAAATTCTCGACCGGAGCACAGACCCTTGGGGGATCAAGGTCTCCCTCGTCGAGGTGAAGCATATTGACCTCCCCGAAGAGATGAAGCGGGCAATGGCGAAACAGGCCGAGGCGGAACGGGAGCGACGGGCCAAGGTGATCAATGCGGAAGGCGAGTTCCAGGCCGCCCAGAAGCTGATCGAGGCGGCGGCCCTCATGGAGACGCAGCCCATGTCGCTGCAACTCCGCTACCTCCAAACCCTGAATCAGATCGCAGCGGAGAACAATTCGACGATAGCCTTCCCCATCCCGCTCGATCTGTTCAAACCGTTCCTGAAACTGGCGGAAAAGATGTAAGGCGCTCCTGATCCTCGCGGGGATCAATATCCTGAGGCGTCACCCTCCTGTCCTGAATTCGGCCTGACGGCGGCGGCGCTCCTCCCCTGCCCGGGCAAGCGCCTCGCGATTGCCGTCGTCGACCCGCATGAAGGCGTCGCGCCATGCATCGCTGTCCCAGTGGAACGGCGTCTGGACTGTGGTCCGCGGCATCCAGGCCCGATCAAGCAAATTCAGGGCGTTTCCCACGATCGAGAGTTGCATCTGAGTATCCCGGGGCTTTCCACAGGGATTTCCCAGGGGGAAGTCGGTAAACAGGAAGCGGGCAACACCGCACTCCTCAACGATGTCCCGCGCACAACCCATGACCACCGTGGGGACGCCTTGTCCCTCCAGGTGGCGCGCAACCAGACTCACGGTCTGGTGACAAACCGGTCAAAGCGCCGCGAGAAGCACGGCATCGAGGCCGTCCTCTCGACACCATTCGAGAATCTGGGGAGCGGAGCGCTGCAATGTCCTGCCGTGGCTGTAATCGGTGGGTACCCCATAGAAGCGCGGCGAAGCCGACCCAATGCGGCCGGAGGCGGCATATTCAGCCAGGCGGTTTACAGGCAGAAAACTGTCGACGTCATCGGTATGGGTCGCCTGCTTGTCCCAAAACAGGTCGTCCGTGAACAGATGCAGAGGCGGCGGGTCGGCCGGCGCCGCGTACAACTCCCGTTTGAGCGGTCCGATCCCGATCGCGCCATCCGCAGGTGTTCTGCCTGCGGTCGTTACCAACCCCACCCGGCACTCGGAGAGCGGCTTCTGGAGAGGGGCAAAGGGGACATCGTCGTGGTGTGCCCAGGTGTAAGGCCGCAAGTAGCCCTGGGCGGCGTAGTATTCCCGGCTGCGATCGATATAGCTCACGAAAGAACGGTACGGCCGATGTTGATCCATAAGAACTCTCCTTCAAAGGAATGTCAACGAGGAGTGTGGTCGCTCTGCTGTGTGCCGTGAACTATATAAAGAGGGCTCCTCTGTGTCAAGATGACAAAAATGGTTCATCCCAGTTTTTACGTACTTTCTACTTATCCTCAACTTCCATCTTATACCCGTTCTTTTTGAAAAGTTTAAGACAGGCAGCCACGACCTCGGGGTCATATTTGGAGCCACTCCGGGAGGATACTTCTTCCAGCGCCTTATTTAACGGCAGGGCATTTCTGTAGCTCCGGTGGATAGTCAAATCCTCGATGGCATCGGCAACGGCCAGAACCCTCGCCTCGATGAGAATGACTTCCCCCTTGATCCTCTGCGGGAATCCGGAGCCGTCGAAACACTCGCGATGCTGGAGAATGATGTCGGCAATCGGCCAGGGGAATTCGATCCTCTTCAAGCTGTCATGTCCGGCTTGGGGGTAGCCTTGATACAGGGTCAATTTGAGTCCCTCCAACCGGTTGGCATCCTGAAGAAATTCTAAGGGGATATTGATCAAGCCGATATCATAAACGGCGGCCGCCAGCTCGATCCCCTGCACCTGAAAAGGGGTCAGTCCCATCTCCCGGGCGATCGCAGACGCCAATGCCGCTACACGCCGATGGTGGCCGGGTGCATAGGAACCCTTCCCCTCTATCGTTTCAGAGAGGACATCAATGGTTCCCTTCAAGTTTCTCTCCAGGTTGGCATGGCTTTCCAGGAGACTCTTCTCCGCCTTCTTGCGCACGGTGATTTCCTGCTCCAGCGCCCGGTTGCTTTCTTCTAAAGCCAGCATCTTGTCTTCCAGCTTACGGACCAGTGCCTCGCTGTACGACTTGTAATAGTCCGTTTCTGCTGGTGCGGCCTCACTAAGTACAACCGGCGGGACGGTCTGGCGCTCTTCAAAGATTTCTCGCAGCAGGGCTATGAACGCCTCCATCATCGCAGGCTTGACCACAAAGCGCACGGCCCCCAGGCTCAAGGCCAGTTCCTCATCACGGGAATCGGTGTAAGTGGCGGTGTAGAAGATGAACGGGATCTCTTTCAGCCGCTCGTTTTTTTTCCATTCGCGGCAGAGAGCGAAACCGTCCATCACCGGCATCAGGATATCGGAGATGATGATATCCGGGGGATCGCGCCGGGCCAGCTCCAGCGCCTCGGCGCCGTTTTCGGCCGTCAGCACATCGTAACCGTTGCCCTTCAGCATGGTCTGCAGCAGGAACAAACTCAGCTTATCATCGTCCACAATCAGCGCTTTTTTCATTTTGTGTCCTCGAACCATTCCCTATCCCTGAGTCAATTCATACCTCTTTTCCCTAAACAGCCGCAGGCATACGTCCGCCGCATCGGCATCGTAAAGGATTCCTTTGTTCTTCTCGATCTCCTCAAGGGCCGCGTCAAGGCCTTGGGCAGGGCGGTATGGCCGATGGGAGGCCATGGCTTCCACAACATCCGCGACGGCCATGATGCGGGCCTCGATAAGAATCTCCCCTCCTTTGAGCTGGCGCGGATAACCGGACCCGTCCATCCGCTCATGGTGCTGATAGGCAATCTCGGCCAGGTTCCAGGGGGATTCCACACCTTTCAGAATCTCGTATCCTCTCCGGGAGTGTTCTTTAATCAGTGAAAACTCGATCTCAGTCAGCTTGGTCGGCTTCGACAATATCTCCGCAGGAATGGATATTTTCCCGATATCGTGGATGGAGCCCGCCATCCGGATGGCATCGATCTTGTCCAGGGGGAGTCCCATCTCTGTGGCAATGGCGCGGGCCAGGTCCGCAGACCGGATCTGATGACCGGCGGTGTAAGGATCCCTCGCTTCCACGGTCGCAGTCATGATCTGAATGGTGGCGCCAACCGCCTTCCTGAGACTTTCGAGGGTATGCTGAAGTTGTTCCTCGGCCCGCTTGCGCTCGGTGATGTCAGTAGCAATGCCACATACCGCATACGGCTTCCCCTCGGCGGAAAAGATCGGAAATTTCACTGAGATGTACGTATGCAGGCCATCGTCATGGGGGACTCCCTCCTCCACGTCTATAGGGCCGCCCTTGTGCAGAGCGAGCAAATCATGTTGTTGGAAGCGGTCCGCATGCTCCTGCGGGAAGATGTCATAGTCCGATTTACCGACCACGTCTTTCCGGGTCACATGGAACAGCTCCTCATATCGCCGGTTGATCGTGATGTAGCGACCTTCAAGGTCCTTGAGGAATACGACGGTACTGGAGTTGTCCAGGATGTTTTGGAATAGGGTCTCGCTCTTCTGCAGCTCTTCCTCCGCCAGCTTCCGCTCGATGATTTCTTGCTCCAGCGCCCGGTTGCTTTCTTCCAAAGCCAGCATCTTGCCTTCCAGCTTGCGGACGAGGGTCTCGCTGTACAATTTGTAATAGTCCGTTTCTTCCGG
>PNOO01000018.1 GCA_013824905.1 Syntrophus sp. (in: bacteria)
ACCGGGGGCTGAACCCGGAATCCTACGAGATGTACCGCAAACTGATCAACGTGGAGCCAAGCGGCGCGAAAAAGGAATTCACCCTGTTTTCCGTCAAGAAGGACAAGGACAAGATTGCCGCCCTCTTTTTGGCCCCGGCCAGTGAAAAGGGGAGAAGCACCCTGCGGCTGGGGGATAATATGTGGCTCTACATCCCCAACGTCGGGAAACCCATCCGGATCACGAGCCTCCAGTCCGTTGTGGGCGGCGTCTTCAACAACGCCGATATCCTGAGTCTCGACTATTCCACCGAGTATAATGTGGAAAAGCTGGAGGAAGCCGGGGGAGAGATGGTCCTTTACCTCAAAGCGAAGACGCGGGAGGTGGCCTATGACCGCCTCAAGATGTGGGTGGACAAAAAACAGACCCAGCCGGTGAAGATCGAATGTCTCACCGAGGCCGGCATGCTCATCAAGACCCTGTACTTCAAAGACCGCAAGGATTTCGGCGGCGGGATCGTACGGCCCTCGGTGATCGAGACGGACAGCCCCCTCTTCAAGGGCTACAAGTCCGTCATGATCTATGCCAAGGTAAAGAAGCGGAATTTCAAGGATGAGGTCTTCACCCTGACCTTCATGCCCAGCATCGACTCATTACGTTAGGCAAATGACCCTGAAACCAATCCCGAGCAACGAAAAAGCCGCATGGCTTCAGACTTTTACCTGGGGCCTGTTTCTCTTGATCTTCTGGCCTTTCACTCTATACGCCGAGGAAACCTATACATTCGATCTTTCCGAAATTGAAAAGAAGCCCTATCACTTGGGCGGCTATGTGGAGATTAAGCCGACCCTCTCCTGGCCCGGAGAGGATTCCCCCATCTATCGGCTCAAGTATTATAACCGCGATATCGGGAAAGTGCTGGATGAATACAATTTCAAGCTCCAGATCGAGGGAGGCCTCGAAAAAGGGATTGCCCGCCTCTACTTTAAAACCAACACGGACTACAAGATCTCCCGCCTGGGCGACAGGGAGAAAACCGACCTCTATGAGGGGTATGTTTCCCTGAAACCCTCTTCCTCATGGAAGGTCGATGCGGGCAAAAAGACCCTCAAATGGGGGAAGGGCTACGCCTGGAACCCCGTGGCGTTTATCGACAGACCCAAGGACCCGGACGATCCCGAAGTCGCCATGGAAGGGGTCTTCGCTTTATCCGCCGACTATACGAAAAGCTTCGACGGGCCGCTGAAAACTGTTTCCCTCACACCGGTCCTGCTGCCCGTCTACGATCACATCAACGCAGAACTCGGGAAAAAAGACTACCTGAATGTGGCCGGAAAGCTCTACCTGCTTTTCTATGACACCGATATCGACCTGCTCTTCCTGACGGGCGGCAGCAGGACAACCCGTTACGGCGCGGATTTTTCCCGGAATATCGGCGCCAACTGGGAGATCCATGGCGAGATTGCCATCATCAGGGATTACACAATGAACCGGATCGACCGATCCGGAAAAATCTCCACAGAGAAATACGATGCGACGAGTTTTCTTCTGGGAACGAGAGTCCTGACCACCAGCGACACGACCTTCATCTTCGAATACTACCGAAACGGCACGGGGTTCACCAATGGCGAGATGGAGAATTTCTTCGGTTTTGTGAACGACGCTTATCAGACCTATGTGGCGACGGGCGCTGACGCCGCTCTGCAAAGGGCAGCCACGCTTTTTGACGGCAATTATGGCCGTGTCAACCCCATGCGCGATTACCTCTACTTGCGGATCGCCCAGAAAGAACCCTTCGACATTCTCTACTTCAATCCGGCGATTACGACCATTCTGAATCTGAATGACCGGAGCTTCACGATCGCCCCCGAAATCGTCTACACGCGCATCAAGAACCTGGATCTGCGGGTCAAAGCGAGTGTCATCACCGGGCCCAAAGACAGCGAATATGGGGAAAAGCCATTCGACTATCGGCTGGAATTCAGAGCCGGGTATTATTTTTAAGCTCTAAGGGTAATTTTCCGAGGCTTGCTTCGTTCCTTCCGGTCCCAGATACCCCGCTGCTTGCGGTGGGGAGGTTCATTCTCTTTAGGTCGACTGCTCTCGGCTGTCGTGCCTTCTGACGAGGAATGCAAAGAAGAAGATCAGGGCGATAGATCCGTATCCGCAGGACTGCATCAAGAATGCACCCCCCCACAGCTTGATCAGCCAGCTTCCTATAATGCCTCCCAGGGCGGATGCCAGCGACATCCGCGCCACATTCATGATGCTCATGTAAGTTGCGCGCATGGCCGGATGGGCCTGCCGGTCGACGAAATCGATGATCCCGATGTGCGTCAGACCAAACCCCGGACCCTGCAGGAGCGACACAGCAAATTTCCAGAGATACGCCGTCTCCAGTGTAAAAAAAGAATAAAGGATCAAACGGATGCCGTTTAACAGCAGGCCCAGCATGATCAACCATCTGTTTCCGAACAAGTCGATCAATTTTCGGGAAAACGTCATGACCGGTATTTCGAAAAGGGTCCAGGCCCCGAAGATCAAGCCGATCTCCAGCGGCGTCTTCATCACATCATCGAAAAAGTAACTGGTATAGTTTGCGGCGGCATTGGCAACCATCCCGTTGAGAAAGATAAAGACCAGGAACCCCTGGAACAGGGTATCTTTCTTGAGGTGATTCCAAGGAATTTGAATGGGAGCCGCCGCCGGCCTTGTCTCTATGCCGGACCAGGAAACCACTCCCAGTAAGGCAAAGGCTATTGCAACGCCATAAAAAATCAGGGAATCGTCGCTGAAGTAATAAAGGAGGGCCCCCATCAGGACCGTTGCAACGCTCCATCCGTACGTGCCCCATAACCGGTAAATCCCATACCATTCCCGACGGAAGTGTCGATTGAGAAAGAGAAGCGCTTCCGCATCGATCATTGGGCCGATCGGGAGGAGGCAACAGTTAAAAAAGAGGAGCATGCTGAAAATGAAGATGAATTTGCCGCCCAATCCCCAGTGGCGGGCGAAATCACCACCGGTCAATCCGATCAGGAAAGCAAAAAAGGCTGCGCCAAAACAGAGGAAGGTGATCAGGTGCTTTCCGGAGTGGAATTTGTCGGCAAGAATTCCCGCCGGGATATTGGCAATCAAGCTCACCAGCGGCATGACAAAAAAGATCAGACCGATCAGGCCGATGGCGGGGGCGCCATCGGCATTGACAATCACATGCTTATAGAAAATGCCAAAATACGGCGATCCGGCTCCAAAAGCGACAAAAAACAGAAAGAAAAGCGTCTTCAGATAAACAGATTGTTTTTTAATGGGATCCATTTACATTGAAAGTTCATTGACGTGTTCTGGAACTCAGCGTGTGAGAAGCACCGGAATCGTGCTTTTCCGGATGACCGTTGAGGCGGAACTCCTTGAAGATCGATTCAGCCTTGGCATTGAGGCTGCTTTCGATGGCCGGGAAAAACTCCTGGTAAGGGGGAAGGCCGATCGAGCCGGAGATGTCCGTGAAGACGGGTCCCTGCAGGAGCCTGACGTCTATGACGTGCAACCCGATCAGTTGCGCTTCCAGTTTCCCCGCAAAATAGATGCCGTAAGCGATGGCCGTCTTTCCATAATCGGAGCCATCGGTAGGGATGAGGTTGTTCCTGACCATATTGCCTCCTCTTGAATCGATATGAAGACGGATGCGCTTTGTATGGGAAACGCATGATTTTTTATAAGCCATCCGCCGGGAGATTGCAACTGAAAATCGTTGCGGCGGTGCGATCCCCTGTTTCTCATCCCTGCCGATGGCGACTCCGTTTCCGCGCCGATCTGATCGGCGTCAGGCGTCCATGCCATTTTCTAGGGAATCACAGACCGGAATGGCCTATAACTCTACAGGGCCAATACAGCAGTCAGGTTCTTTCGAAAAATAAGGACCTGCAGCTTTTCATCCTGCACGACGGCCTTTACGGAGCCGATGGGGTCGGTATCGGCCATGTCATAGGGATAATCCGACTCCGGGAACAGGTGGCTGGGAGGCTTTTGGCGATAAAACTCCTTGACAGACAATACCGCATTTCATAGGATGATGCCACGTAAACGCAAGTTCTTATCAGTTATCAATTCAGTCTCAGTTGATCCACTCAAGATCCGGTATAACGAAAATCAAACACGCAGACGTGTGTCCAGTCGTAAAATTGCCGGATCTGATGGAGCGTCCCTATGCAAGTGATTATTTTTACTGATCTTGATGGCAGTCTCCTCAATCACGAGGATTATTCATTTACAGAGGCGATGCCATCTCTGGACAGGATCAAACAGTCAGGTATCCCCCTGATTATTACAACGAGCAAAACCAGGCGGGAGGTTGAACTTCTGCAGCGGGAAATGGGGATAAGGGAGCCGGTGATCGTCGAAAACGGCGGCGGTATTTTTTCCCCCCGCGGGTATCGAAATTTGATGATGGAGAGTAAGGAACAGAAGGATGATTACACAGTTATCGAAATAGGAACAACCTATTCCAAGGTGCGTGATTTTCTGAAAAAGATCAGCCTGCGCTTCGACATCAGGGGTTTCGGCGATATGGCGCCTGCGGAAATCGCCGGACTAACAGGGCTTACGATTGAAAGGGCGGCTTTGGCCAAGGATCGAGAATTCACCGAGCCTTTCATCATGGGACGGCCCGATGAAATCGATTCATTAAGTGAATTGGCGGCGGAAGAGGGCTTAAAAGTGGCCAGGGGTGGTCGTTTTCACCATTTGATGGGTGTGGCGCAGGACAAGGGGAAAGCCGTCCGAATTGTATGTGATCTCTTTAGGCAAAGTTCCGGAATAGAGTTGACTGCCATCGGCCTCGGCGACAGTGAAAATGATCTGGCGATGCTTGAGCAGGTGGGCATCCCTGTTCTGATCCCCCGCCCGGGGAAAGGCTATCTGGATATTCGGCTCCCTGGAATGATATGGGCGAAAGAGGCGGGGGCCAGGGGTTGGAACGATGTTGTACTGAGGCTTCTGGATGAATTGAGGGGGATTACAACTTAAAAAATCATAAAAAAGGGCAGGAGGGGGAGTAATGACAAAAATCACTCGGTTTTCCACAGCGTTAAGGCCACATGTGACGACGAAGATCGAGCAACTCGGTTATGCGGACATTGTCATTGGAATTCCTACATATTACAGCAGTGGCTCTATCGTCCATGTCATTAAAACAGTCGTCAAAGGGATCGAGCTGTATTATCCCCATCTGAAAGCGGTTATCATGGTTTCGGACGGCGGCTCGACCGATGATACAAGGGATCTGGCCCGTACTGTCGATCCGAAATCCTACAACGTCGAAAGTATCATCACCATCTACCGGGGCATCCCCGGCAAGGGGTCGGGATTGCGGGCTGTTTTCGAGGTTGCCGCCTTTCTCAAAGCCAGGGCCGTAGCGGTATTCGATTCGGACCTGCTATCGATTACACCGGAATGGGTCCGTAACTTTCTGGAGCCTGTCTTCCACGGTTATGACTATGTGGCGCCCTATTACAAGCGGTACAAGCTTGATGGAACCATCACGAACACCATTGCCTACAACCTGACACGAGCGCTCTACGGCCAGCGGATCAGGCAGCCGATCGGGGGGGACTTCGGCCTCTCCCCGGTCCTGGTCAAACATTACCTCGATCAGGATGTATGGACCACTGATATTGCCAAGTTCGGAATCGACATCTGGATGACCACGTCGGCCGTTGTGGGAGGATTTCGGGTCTGCCAGGCCAAGCTGGGCGCGAAGCTCCATAATCACAAAGATCCTTCCTCGGATCTGGGCCCCATGTTTCGTCAGGTGGTGGGAACAACGTTCCAACTGATGGATCAATACCACGACTATTGGGTGAAAATCAGAGGATCGGTGGAGGTGCCCACCCTCGGAGAGTTTGCCGGGCAGAGAGCCGAAGCGTTCGATATCGATCAGACTCATCTCATCGAGTATTTTAAAGTCGGCAGGAACAATTTCGGCGGTGTGTGGGAGAATATCATCGAAGAGCGCGACTTCAAGACCATCCAGGAACTTGCCGGGACCGGAAAAAGTGAGCAATTCCTGATGCCGATCGACGCCTGGGTCCGGATCGTCTACCGGTATGCTAACGCCTTTCATAGAACACCCAGGCAGCGTTTCAAGGTCCTTGATACGTTGACCCCTCTCTACTACGGACGGGTAGGTTCCCTGGTCAATGAGCTGAGGGATAAGACCCAGAAGGAGTCGGAGGAGCATTTTGAACATAACGCCCTGGTATTCGAGACGATGAAGGACTACCTGGTCGAGCTTTGGGAAGGAAAGGAGGGATAGAAATGGCTGATTTTTGCCAGAACGGGGTCATTACGACCCTGCAGAAGTTGAAGGAAAGGCCGGTCGAAGATATCGAACGGGAACTTAAAATGGTCGCACGAAAGCGTAAAATGGTCCTCCTTTTGCCTGCTCTTGTGACGGAATTTGATGGCGTGGCGATGCCCAAAATCATCGAAGAGCTCAAAGCGGTGGATTACCTCAATAAGGTCGTTCTCTCCCTGGATCGGGCGGATAAAAATCAATTCAATACGATCCGGAAAATCATGTCGGTCCTGCCGGTGGATGTGCGGGTAATTTGGCATGATGGGCCCAGGATGCAGGCGCTCCAGAAAGAACTGATGGATGCGGAATTTAATCTAAAAAACCCAGGAAAGGGACTGTCCGTCTGGATGTCTCTCGGATATATCCTTTCGGATCAGGATGTGTATGCCATCGCCCTGCATGACTGCGACATTGTGAACTACAAGCGGGAAATCGTTGCGCGGCTGATCTATCCGGTTGTTCATCCGGCTCTCAGCTTCGAATTCAGTAAAGGATACTACGCCAGGGTCACCGATAGGCTCTATGGGCGTGTGACCAGGCTGTATTACACCCCTCTGATCCGCACCCTTAAACGGATCCTGGGATATAACGCCTTCATCGAATACCTGGCCAATTTTCGGTATGCCCTTTCGGGAGAGTTTGCCTTCGACACCAGCCTGGCCAAAGGCATCCGCATATCGCCTACATGGGGACTGGAGGTATCCCTGCTTAGCGAGGTCTATCAGAAGACCTCGGTCAACCGGATCTGCCAGGTGGAGATCATCGATACCTATGAGCACAAGCACCAGATCTTGCAGAAAGGCAAGCCAACTGCGGGACTGATCCGCATGGCGACTGAAATCGGAAAGGCCCTCTTCAGGGTTCTGAGTCAGGACGGCTTAGTGATGAGTGATGCCTTTTTCCGAACCCTGCTAACGGCCTATATCCAAGAGTCTCGAAGCGCCATCGAGAAGTATCACGCCCTGGCCCTCCTCAATGGTCTGATCTACGACCGACACGAGGAGATCGAGTCAGTGGATGCCTTCGTTGGCTCCATGAAGCTTGCCATAGATGAATTCGTCGGCGATCCCGTCGGTATTCCCATGATGGCGGCCTGGGTCCGAGTTGAGGCGGCCATTCGGAATTTTTCGGAAAGGCTCAACGAAGCGGTGGAGGAGGATAACAGATAGACCGCACAAGGCATGGGGAAGCTGCATTGAGAATAAAGAAACTATGAATCTATTGAAACGAAAACAACCTGTGACCGCTCGAGGAACGCCATCGGGAAAGGGCAGCCCGTTAAACAGATTGCAGATTGTTGCGCTGGTTGTTTTGTTGAGCTCACTTTCTTTGTTTTTAAGCGCGCTTCTTACCCGCCAAAGCCATTTCAACGCTCCCAAGTATCAACCGGGCGACATCGCCCGTACGGACATCATCATCCCAATGGATGCCCTTATAGAGGATGAGCTCGCCACTCAGGACCGCCGGGCGGAGGCTAAAGCCAAGGCATTGCCGGTTTATCGCTTCAACCCGTCTTTGCAGGATGACCAGGCGTCCAGGTTGAAGGCGGCATTTGTCCAATCCCGAGCCCTTCTAGGACTGAACCCGACGGGCAAAGAATCATCGGCAAGGCCGCGCGGGCGTTTGTTTCGAAACTTGCCGACTGCTGTGCAGGCACAGCTTCGCTCGACCATGCAGAATCTTGACATAAAACCGCCGGTGGATGATCTGCTTACTTTTCTGGTGAGGGAGGGTTTTAAGTCGAGCCTGGAGGATCAGATCTCCTTTGTGCTGAGTGATGTCTTTTCGACCATGCTCATCCCCGCCGACGCTCTCTTTACCAGACAGAAGGAGAGCATTCACAAGATGAACATTGTCACGGGAAAGATGGAAACCATCTCAGTAAACCTTCTCTCGACGCTTGCCCAAGTCCGAAACAGAATCAGCAAGCAGATCAGTCAGGATTCCGGTTTGGTCGTTGCCAGTCGCCCGCATGTTAGTCGAATCCTGGAAAGTATGATCATTCCCAATCTGACATTTGACGAATCGATGACGAAGTCAAGACAGGAAGAGGACGTAAAGAATGTCGACCATGTCCTGCGAAAGCTGAAAAAAGGGAAGATTGTTCTCCGTCAAGGCGATGAGGTCGAGGAAGACCATCTAATTCAGATTGAAGCCATTCGTAAACTTTCCCCGACTGGTTCCTCCATGATGCAAACGATCGGGATGGCTTTTCTGATTGGCATACTTCTGGCGATTTTCGTCTTTTTCGTACGTTTCATCAACTTAAACCAATGGAGCCATATCAGACTGGTGGGGTTTTTGATCCTTACCCTGACTGCAAACCTCCTGCTGCTGAAGATCTCATGGTTTGTCTGCGAATCCGTCAGCCAAAGCTTCCTGTCCTCACCATTTAACGACAAAACATATTTCTTTTACTTGTTGCCGTTTGCTTGCGGTTCCATGCTTGTCACCCTTCTGGCGGGTGAACGATGTGCCCAGTTTTTTGTCATCTTCTCCTGCATTCTGGCAGGCCAGTCCATCGGAATGGACTCCTATGGCTTTTTCTACATCCTGATCACCAATCTGACAGGAATCATCTTCATACGAAAAGCCACACAGCGAATAGGAATGATCGGCGCCGGATTTAAGCTCGGCTTATCCGCGGCAGTCCTATTTTTCATTCTCCAAACTGCAGAACAGGCGCCGCTGGATGTGATGAGTGGAAGTTTTGGGGCTGTCCTGGCATTCCTGTCCGGGCTTGTCAACGCCATTTTCCTTGTATTCACACTTCCGCTGTGTGAGCGCATCTTCATGGTGACGACGGAGATCCGGCTCTCTGAGCTCGGCAACTTGAATCTTCATCTCATCCGAGAGCTGATCCTGAAGGCTCCTGGAACCTATAACCACAGCATCGCCGTCGGCACCCTATGCGAGGGGGCAGCCAAGGCAATCGGCCTAAATCCGCTCTTTTTAAGAATTGCCAGCCTGTACCACGATATCGGTAAGACGGTCCGGCCTGAATATTTTGTGGAGAACCAGCAGGATGTCAATCCTCACGAACAAATCAGCTCCCAGGAGAGCGTCCATATTTTGGAGGGGCATGTCACTTACGGAATCTCCATTGCAAGGAAAGCGAATCTCCCGTCTTCCATAGTCGACCTGATTCCCCAGCATCATGGGACCAAATTGATGCAATTTTTCTACGAGAAAGAAAAAAAACAGGCAGCAGAGTCAGGAACGGAAGTTCAAAAAGATCAATTCCGTTATTCCGGCCCCAAACCTCAAACGAAAGCGGCAGCCATTCTCATGTTGGCCGACGGCATAGAAGCCGCCGCGCGGACGCTCAACGACCATTCTCAGAATAAACTTCTCGATCTGATCCGAAAAATGATCACCGACACAACGGAAGACGGGCAATTTTCGGAATGCGACATCACACTGTCGGAAATAAACCGTATCACCTATAGCTTTTTAGAAACTCTTTCCAGTTACTACCACTGCCGTATCGCATACCCGGGGTTCGACTTCAATCAGGATCTGTGTGCCAACGTAAATGGACTGAGGTAATCTGCGAAATAGCTATTTCTTATGGCACCATCGTTAATCACGGTGATCACTCTTCAAGGAGGCAGTCATGCACTTAAGAACTTTGTTTGTCTTGCTCATTCTTGGGGTAATGGCGGCGTTCGCAGCGGTCAACTGGAACTCGTTCATGGCGCCGACGACCCTGTCGCTCCTGTTTGCGACTATTCAAGCGCCTCTGGGGTTGATCATGCTCGGATTTACCGCGCTGCTGATGGCAGTATTCCTTTTGTTCATTGCGTATCTGCAAGCATCGCTGCTAGTGGACACCAGGCGCCATACGCGCGAGTTGCTGGCCCAACGCACACTTGCCGATCAGGCCGAGGCATCCCGTATTGCCGAGCTGCGCAGTTATCTGGAGGCTGGGCTGCCGAAGCTAGAGAAGGAGATCGTGGAGTCGCGGGTCGCCGTGGAAACGCATCTCGATCAGCTGGACCGGGATCTGCGGTCCGCTGTTGAGGAGGCAGGGAATACGCTTGCGGCGTACATCGGCGAACTGGAAGATCGTTTGGAGCGGGGCGGGAACGGATTCCCATCCTTCCATTTAAGGCCCATCGGCATCATCCAATAAGGAAGAGTCACTGCTTGTCCTGGAACTCAGCGTGTGAGAAGCACCGGAATCGTGCTTTTCCGAATGACCGTGGAGGTTGTGCTTCCGACGAGCATTTCCCGGAGGCGGTTGTGGCCGTATGCCCCCATGACGAGGAGATCAACCGCCGCCTCCCGCGTGAATTTTAAAAGCCCTTTGTCTTCCTTGCCTTTCAGGATGAGGATGGCGCTGTCGGCCGGGGTGGTTTTGATGTATGCCTTTGCCTCCTCAGAAAGTTTGGCGCCAAGGGTCTCATCGTTCGTGATGATGACGACCGACAGCGGCCAGGCGGCTCGCGCCGATAGTTCCGCGGCCAGTTTCAGGGCATTTTGAGCCGGGGCGCTCCCGTCATAGGCGAGGGCCATGTTTTTGATCTCCCGGAAGTGTTCCGGAGTGACCAGGACGGGCTTCCCAGAGTGCCGGACGACCGCCTGTGCCGTGGAGCCGAGGATCGCCCCGCCGTCGATGTGGAAGTGTTCGCCGCGCTGCGCCAAGAGTATCCAGTCGCAGCACTTCCGACCCTCCTCTATGATGGTCTCGTCGATCACCCCGGTGACTTTCTTCGTTTCGGGATGGATATCCGCCGCCTCGCACTGCTCGCGGAACTCCTTGAGTATCGATTCAGCCTTGACATCGAGGCTGCTTTCGATGGCCGGGAGAAACTCCTGATAAGGGGGGAGGCCGATGGAGCCGGAGATGTCCGTGAAGACGGGTCCCTGTAAAAGCCTGACGTCTACGACGTGCAATCCCGTCAGCTGTATGTTCAGTTTTCGGGCGATATAGATGCCGTAGGCGATGGCCGTTTTTCCATAATCGGATCCATCAGTAGGGATGAGGATATTCCTGACCATATTGCCTCCTATTGCATTTCAACAACGATTCGCAGGGGCGACCTCTCCTCCGATATCAGAGGTGAAAATCTCCATCGGCCCGGCCCCCGATTATTCCACGCCTGTCGGGATGATGCAAATAAAACGGAGGGCCTCCTTGCCTTTGTTGATCAGGCAGTGTTTTTCTCCGGCGGGGAGAAAGAGGGTGCTCCCCTCTCCGATGGGCGTTTCCTTTCCGCCCTCGTCGCGGGCCGCGCCCTCACCGGCGAGGATGAAGATTTCGTGCTCCCAGGGGTGGGCATGGTCCGGGCTTGTGAGACCGGGTGCGACATCGAATACGCGCATGATGAAGTTCTGCGCCCCCTCGTCCGGGCCGATCACGACCCTCTTTCTAACGCCCGGCATCGGTTCCGTGGCCGGTACATCACGGTAATGGCGTATTTTCATATAAAAAAATCTCCCGGGTTGAATCTAGATGCAGACGGAAGCGCTTCCTCATGAAAAGCGCATTATTTTTCATAAGCTATCCGCCGGGAGATTGCAACTGAAAATCATCGTGATCCGTCCCCGCTGGGATAGAGATATCGGAACCAGAGGATGGGATGTGGATGGATATAATAGTTGTAAAAAGTAATAATAAGTATGTAAATGTTATTTTATATCTTGAAAGTTCATTCACAATCATTTATCATCCCGCCGTTGGGAAGGAGAGGGCTATGTCGGAAGAGATAATGAACACCAAAGAAGTTGCCCGCTACCTGGACGTCCACGAAAAGCAAGTATACGCTCTGATCAAAACGAGAAGAATTCCGGCGACGCGGGTCACAGGGAAGTGGATCTTTCCGAAAAAAGTGATCGACGAATGGATCGAGATGAACGCGAAAACGGGACTGGAGGAAGCGCGTCAGAAGAGCGGCAGGATAACGGGGGCTCTTCTCGCATCGGGGAGCAACGATCCGGTTCTCGACATCCTTCAGACCTGTCTTCGGAAAGCCCATCCCGAATTTTTCATCTTCTCCGCCAATACAGGAAGCAGAGAGGGGCTCTCTGCTCTGGAGCAAGGTTACACGGACATCGCCTGGTCCCATCTGCTTGATCCGGAAAGCGGGGAATACAACATTCCCTACCTGGACAAATACCTACCCCATGTCAAGGCCGTTGTCGTCAATCTCTTTTTCCGGGAACTCGGCTTTGTCGCGGCGCCTGGGAATCCGCTCCATATCGGAAACTTTGCGGATCTAAGACGAGAGGGGGTCCGTTTCGTCAACCGCCAAGCCGGCTCGGGGACCCGCCTTTTGTTGGATTACCATCTCGGAAAGGCGGGGATCGCTGCCGGGGGGATCGCCGGTTATGGCGAAGAGGTGTTTACGCATATTGAGGTCGGTCTGGCCATTCTTTCGGGAGTCGCCGATACGGGGATTGCCACAGCGGCGATTTCGAGTCTCCTCGGACTTGATTTCGTCCCCATCACCCGGGAGCGGTTTGACATGATCCTCGATCAGTCGGTCTTCTTTCAGAAAGGGATCCAGGCGCTGATGGACGTCCTCACCGGCGAAGAGTTCAGGAAGCGGGTGGGTAACCTAGGCAGTTACGACTTCAGCAATGCGGGCAAGATCATCTATTCAAAAGCGTAGTGTCGGTTCATTTTTCAGGAGGTTTCGATAATGAGGCGGATATTGAAGAGGGGCTTTTTAGCAACGGGGATCGCTTTAGTATTTTTGTTGTATGCGGCTTTACCCGCCTTAGCGGCTTTGCCGGCACAGAAAAACCTGATCCTGGCGACGACGACCAGCACTCAGGATTCGGGCCTTCTGGATGTTCTGATCCCGATCTTTGAAAAGAAGACGGGTTATTTCGTCAAGACCATCGCCGTCGGTTCGGGCCAGGCGATGGCGATGGGCCAGAAGGGCGAGGCCGACGTCCTTCTTGTCCACTCCCCCGACGCGGAAAAGAAGTTCATCGCGGAGGGAAGCGGCGTGAACCGAGTGATCGTGATGCACAATGATTTTGTCGTCGTCGGTCCTTCCGTCGATCCGGCGGCGATCAAGGGATCAAAAATCACCCCGGATGCCTTCAGGAAGATCGCCGCGGCCGGCGCCCTCTTCCTCTCGCGGGGGGACAACTCAGGTACCCATGCCAAGGAGAAGGGGATTTGGAAAACGGTCGGGATCAATCCGGAGAACCAAAAATGGTATCAGCAGACCGGCCTCGGGATGGGACAGACACTGAATATCGCGTCCGAGAAGAAGGGCTACACCCTTGCCGATAGGGGAACCTGGCTCGCCCTGCAGAAGAACCTCGCCCTTCCCATCCTCAATGAGGGGGGCCCGATCCTGCTGAACGTCTACCATGTGATCACGGTGAATCCCGTAAAATGGCCGAAGGTGAACGTCGAGGGGGCGAATGCCTTTTCCGCATTCATAGTTTCCGTGGAAACCCAGAGGATCATCAAGACCTTCGGTCTGGAGAAGTACGGGGGGGCGCTCTTCTTCCCCGATGCGGGCAAGAAGGAAGAGGAGCTCGGAAAATAGATGGATCTGATCGTCGAAGGGATCAAAAAGGCCTTTTTCCTCATCCTTACACTGGATGCGGAGGTCCTCGGGATCACGCTCCTGTCGCTCAAGGTGTCGGGACTGGCGACGCTCATCAGCCTCGTTATCGGGATTTCGGTGGGGACGGTCGTAGCCCTCTCCCGGTTTCCCGGGCGGCAGCTCGTCGTGAGCCTGATCAACACGGGGATGGGGCTCCCGCCGGTCGTCGTGGGCCTCTTCGTCACGATCTTTCTCTGGCGGAACGGACCGTTGGGTTTTCTGGAGATCCTCTATACACCGACGGCGATCATCCTGGCCCAGGCCGTCATCGCAACGCCGATCGTCACGGGGATCAGCCTGGCAGCGATCCAGCACCTGCCGGCGAATCTCCGTCTCCAAATCCTCGCCCTCGGCGCCACCCGCCTCCAGATGGTTTGGATCCTCGTGAAGGAGGCGCGCCTCCCCCTTCTGGCTGCCGTGATGGCGGGCTTTGGCGGCGTCATCTCGGAGGTGGGCGCCTCGATCATGGTCGGCGGAAATATCAAAGGATATTCCCGGGTCCTGACGACGGCGACCGTGATGGAGACGAGCCGGGGGAATTTCGATATCGCCATCGCCCTCGGTATCATTCTCCTTATCCTCTCGTTTTTCATCAACGCCATTCTGACGCAGATACAGCAGAGGGAGAGGCCGCGATGATTCCCGAGACCTGTCCGGCAATATTGCTGAGGGTAGAAGACCTTCAGGTCCGCCGGGGCGGGGTAACCGTCCTTGATATCCCCGCCCTTGCCATCCATTCGGGGCAAATCTTGGCGCTGATCGGTCCGAATGGGACGGGGAAGTCCACACTCCTCCTTGCTCTTGCCTGTCTGCTAAAACCGTTTCAGGGGCGGATTTTCTTCAAAGAGAGGAAGATCGATGCGTACCGTGGCGATTTTAACTACCGGCGGCACATTGCGATGGTCTTTCAGGAACCGCTCCTCTTCGATGCGACTGTCTTCGACAATGTCGCCTCCGGCCTCCGGATCCGCGGTATGGGGCGGGCGGAGATCGAACGGACGGTTTCTGGTTATCTCGAACTTTTTGGTATAAGCCCTCTCGCCCGGCGGTCGGCCCGGAAACTCTCCGGCGGCGAGGCGCAGCGGACGAGCCTCGCCCGGGCCTTCGTGACGAAACCGGAGATCGTCTTTCTCGATGAGCCTTTCTCCTCGCTCGATCCTCCGACACGGGAAGCGTTGATCGGGGACCTCGAACGTATCCTCCGTGAAACGCATACGACGGCGGTCATCGCCACCCACGACCAGACAGAAGCCCTTCGGTTGGCTGATCGAATCGCAGTGATGAACGAGGGGAGGATGGTCCAGATCGGACCGGTCGCAGAAGTGATGAACCGGCCGGTGGACGGCTTTGTCGCTTCTTTTGTTGGTGTCGAGACGGTTCTCTCGGGCCGGGTTCTTAGAATCTCGGACGGGGTGTTCGTGGCTGCTGTGGAAGGCGGTGAAATCCAGGCGGTTGGTCATGTCCGAACTGGAGAGGGGGTCCTCTGTTGTATCCGGCCGGAACATGTGACCCTTTCCACGAACACCCCGTTTTCGGAGTCCAGCGCACGGAACGTCTTTTCGGGAACGATCCGGAAGATCACACCTCTCGGGCTCTTCCACCGGGTCCATCTCGACTGCGGTTTCGATCTTGTCGCTTATGTGACACGCCAGTCCATCGAAGGCCTGGCACTGGAGGAAGGCAAAAGCGTTTTCGCCTCTTTCAAAGCGACGTCGGTCCACGTTATCCCCCGGAAGGAATCGATACCCATGTAATCTTTGCCGGGAGCGCAATCCGAAAGCCCCGCCTTGCAGGCGTTGATAAGGGACACAATAAAAAAGTGGATGTCTTCCTTGCCGGGAAGCTCCGTCCTTTGGGCGGAGAACTCCCTATCCCGGAAGTTGTTTCTCCCCTATTTTCATCCAAAGGTGTTGACTTTTCCGCTATATGGAGTAAAACTACCAATTAAACGAAGTATGGCACGCAGCCGACCTGTATTCCCGCTCTTTGTACTGATCGGCTGTGTGGCGTGAGCTTGTTCTGATCTTAAATGTCCTTTTCTTCGGATTCTTCTTCACAATGTTTATCACCCTCAAGGTTTTGGGGATCAAATTCTAACGGGTTCTTCGGTCCCCGGCGGCAGCTCCCTACAGCCGCTGGTGACCGCTTGTCAAGAGTGCACGTAGATGAATAACCAGTATTGTATCGGAGGTGAGTAATGACGGGAAGAGGGCAGGTGAAAAAGGTCGTTGTGCTCCTGGGAAGTCCACGGAGGAAGGGAAACAGCGCCATCCTGGCTGCACAGATAGCCAGGGGGGCCAGGGGGGCGGGGGCGAAGGTAGAGACGGTTTTCCTCCAGGACATGAACATCGCCCCCTGCAAGTCTTGCTACGCCTGCCAGCATGAAAATAGCAAGGGCTGTGCCATAAACGACGCGATGCAGGAGGTGTATCCGAAACTCCTTGCGGCGGAGGCATGGGTTATCGCGAGCCCTGTTTACTGGTTCACGATGTCGGCTCAGATGAAGCTCTTCATGGACCGCTGCTTTGCCCTTCCCGCTTACGCGAAGGAACCCTTTACCGGAAAGCGGATCGCCGTAGCGATGAGTTACGGCGATGCCGATCCCTTCGTTTCGGGATGTGTGAACGCCCTGCGCTCTTTCCAGGATGCATTCAATTATGCCGGGGCGAAGATCGTCGGGATGGTTTATGGGAGCGCTTTCGGGGCAGGGGAGATCCGGACGAATGAGGCATTGCTGAAAGAGGCGGAAAAACTGGGGAAGGATCTCGTTGGCTGAGCGATCTGCAGGATACGCAAAGGCACTTTACAAAAGCAACCATTTAGTATAGGTTGCACGCCACTGATTATCAAAGGTGTTCTCGCAAGCAAGGACGAGAGCGGCTTACCGGGTGTGATTTTTCCCGCTTCTGCCCCTTTCCGCGGCTGGTCGGCCGCAATAAGCCTGTGGCGAGCGGTTCTGTTTTGGGATCAGGAGGTATCACATGGTTCGAAAGAGAAGTGAGAAGACATCCCTGGGCCAGCGGATGAAGGCCGGCCGGGAGAAGCTGGGGATGAGCATCGAGGACCTTGCCCTGGAAACGGGGTACCTGCCGGAGATTCTCAAGGGGGTGGAGGAGGATCGGACAGTCCCGCCGGTGTCTCTTATCCTCCAGCTCAGCCGAGTCCTGAAGCTGAATATGGACGAACTGGAGACGGAAGAGGAGACCCGGGCGACCAAACGGAGGTCCAGAAGCCATAAGAAACGGGTTGATGCCTATGCCTACACGCCTTTGAGCAAGCCGGGGCCGGACAAGCACCTGCGGGGTTACCTGGTCACGATCGACGCCCAGACAGAGCATAAGGGGGTGGAGTACCACCATGAGGGAGAGGAGTTCGTCTTTGTCCTCAAAGGAGGGATTACCATCCAGGTCGGCGAGAACGTCTCCCGGCTTACCAAAGGGAAGAGCCTCCATTTCAATTCCGCCCTCCACCACAAGCTGAGCAATCCCAATCCGGAATCGGCGGAACTGCTGGTCGTCGTTTACGTGCCCTGAGGAGGCGGAGATGTCATTTCAACTGTCTCAGGAACAGGAGATGATCCGGCTGATGGCCCAGGACTTTGCGAAGAAGGAACTGGAGCCATTCGCCGGAAAATGGGACAAGGAGGAGACCTTCCCGGAGGCGGCGATCAAGAAGATGGGAACCCTGGGGCTTATGGGTATGATGGTTCCCGTCGAATACGGCGGCGCCGGGGTTGGGGCGGTCGGCTATTCCCTTGCCCTCCAGGAGATTGCCTATGCCTGCGCCTCCACAGCGGTGACCATGTCGGTGACGAATCTCTCCTCGGATCCGATCCTCAAGTTCGGGAACGAAGAGCAGAAAAAGCGCTACTTGACACCGCTTGCCCAAGGGAAGATGCTCGGCGCCTTCGCCATCACGGAGCCGGAGGCGGGTTCGGACCCCGGAGGGATGAAGACCCGCGCCGAAGAGCGGGGAGACCACTATCTGGTTAACGGCTCAAAGATCTTCATAACGAACGGCTCTTATGCGGACGTCATCATCCTCGTCACGCGGACCGGCCTGGAGAAGGCGAACCGCGGTCTTTCCGCTTTCCTGCTCACCAAGGGGACGCCTGGGTTCATCATCGGCCGCGCCGAAGACAAGATGGGGCTCCGCGCCTCCGACACCGTCGAACTCCTTTTCGACGATTGCCGGATTCCGAAGGAAAACCTCCTGATGAAAGAGGGCTTCGGCTTCCGTATCGCGATGACGGCCCTCGACAGCGGCCGGATCGGGATCGCCTCCCAGTCCCTTGGTATTGCCCGTGCCTGCCTTCACGAGGCGATCCGGTATGCGAAGACGCGCAGACAGTTTGGAAAGAATATCGGTTCCTTCCAGGCGATCCAGTGGATGATCGCCGACACTGCCGCCGAGATCGAGGCGGCCAATCAGCTTACTCTCTATGCAGCGGACAGGAAGGATCAGGAGATCTCCTTCACGAAGGAGGCGTCGATGGCGAAACTCTTCGCCTCCGAGATGGCCAACCGCGCCGCCTATCGTGCCGTCCAGATCCACGGAGGCTATGGTTACATGAAGGAGTTCAAGGTGGAGCGACTCTATCGGGACGCACGGGTCACGACGATCTATGAGGGGACCTCCGAGGTTCAGCGGATCGTT
>PNOO01000019.1 GCA_013824905.1 Syntrophus sp. (in: bacteria)
GCTGTATCCGAAACCCGTGATCGCGTTAAAGGCATCCCGGATCGTTTCCGGTTTCAGGCAGTCCGTGAGATAGTGGCAGATCGAAAGCGAGTTCCCGAGGATGCCGTAATTTTCCGAGTGGAAAACGAGTTCCGCCTTCCCTTCGCTCGTCGTCCCCCGGTAATCGTCCTTCATGGGAAAGAGCTGGGGCCAGGAAGCCATTCCCTGTTCCGTGGCGAGGACCGCATGCTGGAGATGGCAGGCCCCCCGGTTCGACATCATATAGGCGAGCCCCATGCCGTGGAAACCCCGCGGGTCGTGCATGGGGAGGTCCAGCCCCTTGACGTGGACGACCGCGTCCACGGCGTCGCCGCCGACCTTTCGGGCCGCGGCAAGACTCCCCTCTGCAAGGAGATCGCCGAAACCCTCCCGGCGAGCGATCCGCGGCAGGAGCTCAAGGACGGCAGCCATGTTCCCCCAGGTCAGATCGAGGCCGTCTGTGTCCTTCGCGTTCAGCGCGCCCTTTTCAAAGAGCTCCATCGCCCAGGCGATCGCCGATCCGCAACTGATCGTATCCATCCCATAACGATTGCACAATTCGTTCGCCTTGATAACCCCCGCAAGATCCCGGTTCATGATCATCGTCCCGAAGGTGCCGCAGGTTTCGTACTCCGGACCGGGTCCTTCCTCCGTCCGATAAGGGCCGTCCGGCACCCGGACGACCCTCTTACAGGCCACCGGACAATGGGCGCAGGCGTGGGCGCGGGTGAGATAGGTCTCGGAGAGAGTCGGACCGCTCAGCGCGCCGGAGAGGTCGAAATCCTCGCCGATGGACCAGTTTTTAACCGGGACATCCCCGTTGATCATGCCGATGTCCATGTTCGCATCGGAGCCCATCGCGTGGAGCGAACCGGCCAGCGCCGACTCCTTGATCTCCTGAAACGCCGCCTTGAGGGACTCCCGATAACGGGTTTCGTCGGCTTTTTCTATCTTCCCGGTCCCCCGGACGCAAATCGCTTTTAGTCTTTTTGCCCCCATGACCGCCCCGAGACCCGTCCGTCCGACGAAATGGCCCTTGTCATTCCCGATCGCGGCAAACCGGACGAGATTCTCCCCGGCGGGTCCGATGGCAAGAACCTTCAGACCGGGATCGCCCTTCTTGAGCAGATCGGTGGTCTCATAGATGTCCCTTCCCCAGAGATCGGCGGCATCCAGCAGCCTTGCATCTCCCTCCACGATGGAAAGCGACACGGGCTTCTCCGCCCGGCCGGTGATCACGATACCGTCGTAACCCGCCTTCTTCAGTTCCGGACCAAACGTCCCGCCGCAGGCAGACTCCCCCCAGATGCCCGTGAGCGGCGACTTGGCGCAGACCGCAAAGCGGGAGGTCCCCGGGAAACCGCTCCCCACCATCGGCCCGGTCATCACAAGCAGCGGGTTCTCCGGTGCGAGAGGATCGGCGGTAAGAGGAAAGCCGTCAAAATAGAGCTTCGCACCCAGGGCGCTTCCCCCGATAAATTGACGTAAGAGAGAATCATTGATGGTAAAATCCGAACAACGACCTTCCTTCAGGTCGACACGCAGATACCGGCCAGCATACCCCTTCGCCATATTTCACCTCTTCCATCGTCTGAGATGATCATACCCTTAAAGGGTTCCGTTTTCAACTCTCCGGGATCAAAGCAATCCTTTCCACTTTATCCAGATCCCGTTTATAAAAGCGTGAGCCGATGTAAAAAAGGATACAGGAGATCAGCGCCATCGCACTGGCGATTTTCAGCGCCGTCAAAATCCCATACCGGTCGGAGAAGGCGCCTGTCACCACCGGGCCCAGGGAACTGCCGAGCAGGTTCTGGGTGACCACGCACAGGGCATAGGAAACGGCGCGCAATCCCGGATGGACGACGTCCTGGGTGACCGCTATGGCCGAGGAGGCCCAGGCGATGGACGCGATCCCCGCCAGAAGGAAAATCCCATACTGGACCATCCCCCCGGAGAATAACTGAAACCCTCCCAGAAACAGGACCGCAGCCAGGAAAGCGGAGATAGAAGGGACCAGTAAACGGGCCTGAATTCTTTTTTTCATCCACGTGTCCGCAATCCACCCCCCCAGGGGGGATCCGATGATGCTGGTCAGCATGATCCCACTCGCCAAAAGGGTGGCCTTCTGCAGGGGAAAGCCCTGGACCCTCTGGAAGTATGTAGGCAGGAAGGTGGACATCGATATGGAAGTGAACATCATTCCGGCGAATCCGAAGTAGGTCAGAAGAAGTGAAGGCGTTCCGGCAAAAGTGCGGACGATGTCCATCTTGCTCATCCTTTTCGTGGCCAAGCCGGATTCTTTCTCAGCCTCCTTCCGGTCAACCGCTTTTTCCAGTCCGACTGTCTTGTAGTCCTTGATAAAAAAGAACAGCAGGGCAATGACCAGACCGGGGAGCGCGACGATCCCGAAGGCGTGGCGCCATCCCCAGTGGGAGGCAATAAACCCTCCGATGACGATGCCGGCGGCCATCCCGAGGGGAATGGAGGCGTTCCAGATTCCCACCATGAAGGCCCGCCTTTTTTCAGGATAGAGGGCGGAAATCATCGCTGTGCCGCCGGGCGCATAACCGGCCTCTCCAATGCCGATCGCGGTGCGGGCCGCAAAGAGCTGGCCGAAATTCTTTGTCAGGGCGCAGGCGGCCGTTGCCAGGCTCCACAATACGGCCATGATGCCGATGCTCTTCTTCCGGCTCCAGCGGTCAATCAAGATGGAAACGGGGAAGGAGAAGAGGATAATGGCCCAGTAGACGGCGGAAACCATCGCCCCGCATTGGGCGTCGGTCAGACCCCAGTCCGCTTTTAAAAAGGGGAAGAGGGAAACGACCACCATCCTATCGACATAGTCAAAAAAGTAGAGGAGCCAGAGTAAGAGGAACACGTATGCAGTATACGCCTTGGAAAAAAGGTAGCCTTCGGGAGGGGAGGTCTTCGTCATGGCAATATCTCCTAAAGATGAAGCGCCACTATCATAGGCTTTTTTTACGAAGCCGTCAAAACTCTGCTCCGATCTGCAGCATGACTTTCACGGTTTTTCCAGGATGAATGCGCTCCCGATAGACACGGGGCAACTCTTCCAGGGGAATCAGGTCGGAGATAAGGGCTCGGGCGTCAATCTGTCCCTCGGCCATCCATTTAAGGCATTGAACATTTTCCTCATGCGTATTGGAGTAAGACCCGGTAAAGCGGAATTCCTTGAAATTCATCACCATCGGCTGGTTCAGAAAGATGCCCTTAAAGACGATGCTGATCATACAGAGGGAACCGCCGCTAGCGATAAGTTCAAAGGACAGAGGAACGTTCTCGGGCACACCGGAACACTCCAGGATCATCTCTAAACCAATCCCGCCGGTCCATTCCCGGGTCTTTTGCCGCACATCCTCGCTGCGGGGATCGATTACATGGTCCGCTCCGAATAACTTTCCCAGATCCCTCTTTTCCGGCATGGGCTCGGAAAGGACAATGGGGGTGAAGTCGAGGAGCTTCAGTAACCTGACAGCCGCCAGTCCTATAGGCCCTCCGCCCATCACGAGGGCCGATCCGCCCTCGCCTCCCGCGACGTTGATCCCATGCAGAGCGGCGGCAAATGTTTCGGCCAGGGCCGCGTTTCTGGAATCAACCCCTTCCGGTATCGGAATGGCCATCTGTGGATAGATGTTTATGTATTCCGCAAACGCCCCGGGCAGATCTCCGATTCCGATCGTGCGTCTCCGTTCCTGACAGAGCTGCGGTCTGCCCATCCGGCAATCGCGGCATTTACCGCAGAAAGTGGGGCGAACGATGATCCTTGCCCCCTCTGTAAATCCTCTAACTCCCTTACCCCAACCAGCAACGATCCCGCTTGCCTCGTGGCCGAGGATCGTCCCGTCGGCCAGGAATCCGCTTTCAATCAACGAATGATCCGACCCGCAGAAACCGGTATTGGCCACCTTAACCAGCAGTGCACCCTCCTCAGGTTCCGGAGCGGGGACTTCCTCGATAACCAGTCCCGTGGAGCGGCGGTAGATGACGGCCTTCATTCGATTCACTCCTTCAACAGCCAACCCTGTTCTTTTAATTTTTCGGCCAGACGGTAAATATCGAGGGAATCAGCGCCATGTGATTTATTACGAAGAATAGCACATTCATGTCAAGATAATTAAACCGCCTGACGGGGTACATACCTTTCCAAATCAGAAAGTACGCAAGAATCGGATGAACCAAAAAAAGAGCGCTCTGCCATCACTGACGGAGCGCCCTTTTTGGTGTTACGGTTTATACAGTAGAGACGTTACTTCTTCTTTTTGGGCTCGGGCTTGGCAGGGGCGGCGGCCATTTCCTTGAAAGCGGCATCCCATTTCTCGACGACGGCCTTCAGCTCGCCCGCCTTTGTCTTGGCGCCCAACGGGTCAGCGGCGATCATCTCCTTGCTGGCCTTCAGACCGTCCACGAAGGATTTGGCGTCCGCTTCCCAGGCCTCCTTCTGGTCCTTCATCTTCTTCTCGATCTTTTTTACGGAATCCTCGATACCCTTCCAGCCTTCTTCCAGAGCGGCGATGGCGACATTCGCTTCATCGGTAGCGGCCTTCTTACCCGCCGCTACGGCGACGGCGGCCTTCTCGAATGCGGCCTTGGCATCCACATAGACCTGCTTGGCTTCCTTGTACTTCTTGTCCTTCACCTGAGCTTCTGCGGCTTCCCAGAGCTTCTTGGCGGCTTGAAGATCGGCGACGGCGTACTTGTCGGCGCCCGCGGCTACTGCGGCAGCCATGGCGGCCTGCGCGGCCTTCTGTTCCGCCTCAGGGGGTTTTGCACAGCCGATGAAGACCAGGGCCAGGGCAAGGACCATGATTACTGATACTGAATACTTGAAATGTTTCATAAAATACCTCCTCAGTTAAATGATTACAGCGTTATTTCGTGAAAAGTATTTTTTATATATACCTTTTTACAGAGTTGTCAAGGTCTTCAAAGCAACATAACAAAAAGGGATTGTCCTTGCCGCACTCTCTAGTGAGGATGCCGGCAGGCCAAGCGGTCACGCCGTTTTCTCAGCGGAGGAAAAAGGGGAACGGCGGTAGGGTGAGAGGCGCCAGACGATCCCCGTCGTAGAGGACCTGGGCGAGAAAAAGACCCGAAGGAGGAGCCGTGCACTGCGCGGGGAGCGCCGAGGCCTCGCTCAGCATTTTTTTTACTTCGGCCGGAGAGAGGTTCCCCCGGCCCGTCTCGACCATGATTCCGACCAGCCGTCGGACCATCTTCCAGAGGAAATGGGAACCGACGATCCGAAAGACGATCAGATCGCCCCAGACCGCGAGTTCGGTCCGGTCGATCTGCACCTCGGTGGAGACGTGCTTGTCGATTCTCCGGTCGGCAAAGGAGGCGAAATCGTGGAATCCCTGAAAGATCTCTGCCGCCGCCCGCATACGGCCAAGGTCGAGGTCATCCTTCACCCACCAGACGTACCTTTTTCCAAAGGCTGTCCGTACGCGCGAGATCAGGTAGAGATAGCTTCTCTGCCGGGCCGAATGGCGGGCATGAAATTCGCTCGGCGCCGCTTCGACCTTGAGGACATTGATCGGAGCGGGAAGGAGGTCGTTCAGACCGTGGATGATCCGCTGCAGCGCCAGGGGGCGCGGGGTTTCCAAATGGGCCACTTGGGCCAGGGCATGAACGCCGGCGTCGGTCCGTCCCGCCCCCTGGAGATCCACCTCTCCGCCGAAGAGCTCCCGCGCCGCATCAGACAGCGTTCCCTGGATGCTCCTTGCGTTGGTCTGGGATTGCCAGCCGCTGAAGCCGGTCCCGTCGTATTCGAGCGTGAGCTTGTACTTGCAACGGGAGGAAGCCGCCGCCTTTTTTCTGCGATCCGCAGGCAAATGCCCCCGGCTCACGGCGCCGTCCCCGACTGAGTCATGCCGTTCTCGGGCCGCTCTCCGAGGAAGGTCATCATTTCGACATCGGTGCGGGGGAGATCCCGGCCGGAAAGCTCACGGCCCGGATGGAGCGTCGTCACCGCCGCTTTCCCCACTATGAGCTTCCTCTTGTTCCCCTCGGCATCCCGCGTCCTGATGCTCCAAAAATTATGGAAGATCAGGGGCTGCCCCTGATGAACGCCGATATAGAGCATGATGTGACCCGGCGTCCAAAGCAGGGTCCGCCAGGGCGCCCCCTGCTTGATGATCTGGGCCACTCTCTCCGACGGAGTCAGGTTCTGAATGTTGATGAACCTGCCCGCCTCCGCCTGCTCCTTGGAGTTGCGGGGCAGCCAAAGTCCGAAAGGAGTGAAAAAATCCCGGATCATGGAGGAGCAGTCTCGTTTCCCATCCATTCCTCCCCATCCATAAGGTTCGCCGACAAGCTCCGCAGCCACCTGCGCCGCATGGAGCGGAGTGAACGACAGAGGCTTGTCCGCTGCAGCGCTCTTCTGCACACGCGCCTTTCTAAGAAGCGCTTTCCCTTGGCGGTCGCGCGCCGCCGTGAGGATCCAGGTATGGCCGGCATCCTCACCGATCTTTGGAAAGATCGCCCCCAGCGGCGCCGAAAAAGAGCGGTCACCCTTTTCGTCCCGGACGGGCGTCTTGTCCCGAATGATCGCCACATACCGGCCGTTCTCCCAGCGCTCTATGAACGCCGCATCCACGGCCGCCATGTCCGTCGCCCGCACCCAGCCTAGTGCATAACTTGTCTCAGCCAGGAGCCACTTCCGGTCACGGCTGACCTGGGTCACGAGGATGGGTGTCCCGGCGGGGGCGGAAGACTCCTGGAGATTGTCGAACGGATTGTCCTTGCTCCTTCGCTTCGGATAATTGGAATGGGAATCCTGTGTGGGGAGGATGCGAAAATCGATCCGTTTCACGGTGACGGCCGGGAAGCCGCCTTGCGGATAATCGTCCAGATGCGCATTGATAGCCATTTTCCGGACCCAGTCCGGCGGATGCCGCCTCCCGTCTTTCCCGTAGCCGGAGTTACTGCCGTATTCCCTGAATCCCCAAGAGACCTGTTCCAGGGTGTGACGGGGAGCCGTTTGATGCCACGGAGCGAAGAAGAGGACATCGTATTCTGTATTCAAACGCTCCTGTTCGGCGGTCGACAGAAGGGGAAGATCGGCGGCAGCCCTGTCGATATAGACACGCGGATCCTGCTTAAATTTGCTGAGATCCTTGATCGCCGCGCCAAAGGCATCGCCTCCCCGCAAAAGGAACAACAGGAGGATCAGCAATATCGGTGCATATCTTTTGTCTCTCAAAAAACTTCTCCTTCGCTTTTTAAATGCAGTGTAGAGTTTTTTGGAGATTCCTGCAAACCTTTTCGGAATGTGTTTTCAATTTTTTTATGGCATTCACCCGGAAAGCTTGGTATATTTTAAAAAAGTGAATTGAGGTAAGGGAGAAGGATGAACGTTTTTCAGGCCGTCACAACTCGCAGGAGCATCAGGAAATTCAGACCGGACCCGGTTCCGGAAGCACTCATCCGGGAGATTCTGGAGGCGGCCCGCTGGTCGCCCTCCTGGGGAAATACCCAGCCATGGGAGATTATTGTCGTCTCCGGGGAATCCCTGGAACGCTTCAAGAAAGCCAACCGGCAGCAACTCATGGACGGCGTCGTCCCCGAACCGGACACCGCGATGCCAGAGGTCTGGCCGGACGTCCTCAAGCGGCGGTACACGGAGATAGGGAAAAAGGTCCTGACCACTCTGGAGATTGCCCGCGGTGACCAGGAGGCCCGTCTCCGCTATACGGGAGACATGTTCATGCTTTTCGACGCTCCCTGCCTGATCCTGTTTTGCGTGGACAAAGCCCTCTGTCGGGAATACGCAATGCTGGACGTCGGCGCAATCCAGCATGCGCTCTGCCTACTGGTCCACGCCCGGGGCTTGGGAAGCTGCATCCTGGCCGCATCTGCCAGCTATCCGGCATTGATCCGGGAGATCCTCCCCCTCCAGGAGACGAAGGCCGTCATCATCGGCGTCGCACTGGGATATCCCGACGGAGATGCACCGATCAACAATTTCTCAAGGGAAAGGGCAAACCCGGATGAATTTACCACTTGGGTCAGGTGAACCGTGAACGAGACAGGCGGTCATACTCCTCAGATCTGCAAACAGAATATCGGAGATGCCGAGCTCTCCTATCTCCTCTATGAGGGGGACGGTCCTCCTTTGATTTTCCTCCACGCCACCGGTTTTCTGCCCTGGCTCTGGCATCCTCTGGCGCGGGAGCTTTCCTCTGCCTACCGAATCGTCGCCCCTTCCTTCTGCGAGCACCGTGAGACCGATCCGGAAAACGGCGGACTCAGTTGGACAACGCTCGCTGAGGATACGGTCCGTCTCTGCAGCGCCCTGCAGCTTAAAAAACCTTTCCTCGTAGGCCACTCCATGGGGGCAACGGTACACTTGATCGCCAATGCCCTCTGCGGACTCCAAGCGACGGGGATGATCCTCATCGAACCCATCCTTCTCCCCGCAGAGTTCTACCGTGGCCGGATGAGCGTTGACGAACACCCTTTCGCCGCGAAGGCGATTCGGCGGACGAATTTCTGGCATCATCGGGACGAGGCTATGGCCTATCTCCATTCCCGCTCCCTGTTTCAAGGATGGGACGACGAAATGCTGGAGCTTTACATCCGCCACGGGATGACGGAGGGGCAAGACGGCGGACTTCAGCTCGCCTGCAGTCCTCAGCGGGAGGCGGCCCTCTTCATGGGAGGAAGACAGTTTGATCCCTGGCCCCTTCTTCCCAAAGTCTCCTGTCCCGTCCTTCTTGTCGAAGGAGAGAAAAGTGAAACCGGGGGCTTCATCGATTCAAACCGGATCCAATCCCTTATCCCGGATTGCGAACGCCGCTTGGTGAAGGACGCAGGCCACCTCATCCCCATGGAACGGCCCCGGGAGGTGACACGCCTCATCGGGGAGTTCTTTTTTTCCTTGCAGAAAGGATGAAGGCCCTTCTTCTGACGCCCACCTTTTTTCCTCGGCTGACCGGCAACGCCGTCACCGTGGGACGAATCGCCAGGAAACTGGAAGAAGGAGGGATTGACTGCCGGGTACTCGATCTGTCGGATGTTGCAGAGGCTGAGGTTGAACAGGAAGGAGAGAACGGAAATCGATAGAAAGGCAAAGCGGTTCATCTCGGCAGGCTTTTGCCGAGACCGAGAACAGGTGGACTATCTGCGGCTCTACAGAGTAACGGCCGGTCAGGACGGGGGTCCGGCCGCAGTAGTCTCTCGATGAATCACGATCTCACTTATCCGGGGCACACCGCTCGGGCCGGGTTCCGGTAAGGCGAGATCCATTTCAAACCAATAAGGAGGCACAGGTTATGGCAAAGGCAAAGAAGGGCGATCATCTGAGTTGCAAGGTGTGTGGTCTTGTTTTAGTCGTCGATCAGGCATGCGGGTGCGCTACAGCGGAGATCCTCTGCTGTAAGAAGCCCATGGCGAAGGGAAAGCCGGCGGCCAAGAAGAAGCCCGCGGCGAAGGTCGTGGCGGCGTCGGCAAAGACCTCGACAAAAGCGGCTGCCAAGGCGCCGGCAAAAATCACTGCCAAGAAATCGGCAAAGACCGTCACCAAGGCCGTTCCGGCAGCGAAGAAATCGACCCGCGCAAAGAAGCCGGCCCGAGCGAAGAAATAATCCTGTTTCCCGTCAGGAATAAGGCCGTTTGTCGGGGGTCCGCCTGCATGGACCGGTCCCCCGGCAAACGGCATCACGACGCCGGACGGCAGCAAATGTAAAAAGGTAATATAATGCAGACGGGCAAGGGGATTGGGACGGCAGCAAACAATGGACCCGAGCAGCGACATACAACCGAAAACCGCTGGTGTGAAAAGCACGAGTATTTCATCGACGCGGACGCCTGTCGAGTGAGGGCGCAGCAAAGAAAGGATTGCCGTCGCTGTTTCTCCCACTGGCGACAGCTCTCGTTGCCGTTTCCGGAACCTTTCTGAATTTCTTTAAGGAGAGGTTTTCCCGTGGTCTGTCTTACCTATAGAGTTCTGGGCTGGCGTGATAAAGGAGATCAAACCATGCGGGTCCTCGTTGTTGCACCCCATCCGGATGACGATGTCATCGGCTGCGGGGGAAGCATCATCCGTCATATCCGGAAAGGCCATTCGGTTACGGCGGTCTACATGACCTCCGGCGAGGCGGGAAGCCTTGTCCATCCCAAGGAGGAGCTCCGACGAACCCGCGAAGCAGAGACGCACGAGGCCGCCGCCGTCATGGGACTCGGCGACCTGATCTTTCTTCGGAATGCGGATGGCTGTCTCTTGGCGGACGGTGAACATCTGACCAGTCTCGTCCGAATCATCCGCGAGAAGCGGCCGGCAGTGATCTATTTCCCTCATGCCGGCGAGGGTTGTCACGATCACCGGATCACTTACGAAATCTGTACCGATGCAGTTAAGCGCGCCCGCGGCCCCTGGTTTCAGGAATGCCCCGGAGAACCCTGGTCGGTGGAAAGCGTCCTGTGCTACGAGGTCTGGACTCCTCTTCAGGAAGTATCTTATACAGAGGAAATCTCAGACTGCATCGATCTCAAGTTAGAGGCGCTCCGCCGCCATCGTTCCCAGCTGGCCTCGATCCCCTATGATGATGCGGTGCGGGGGCTGAACCGCTACCGCGGGGTCATGACCGGCCGGGGGAGCTACTGCGAGTGCTTTCAGATCCTCTCCGCGGCGCGGGTCTTTTAGGATCCCGGCCCGCCGTACCATGAAGTTTCCCGATAATCCGAGGACGGCAGAAAAACCCCGCGCCGGCGAGGGCGCTTCATAAATGGCTACTATCCGGCCCGGACGACGGCTGATGCTGCCAGCGCCCCAGGATGACCGATTCCACAGCCGTAGCAAGCCCGAAGGACAATACACTGACAACCAACGGTATGCCGTGCCCAAGGATCAGGTCGTACAGAAATACATTGACGGCGCCGATTACAGTCACCAGGATTGCCGCATTGCGCAGCTCCCTGCTGCGCTGTGCCAGTGCAAAGAACATCAGCACAATGGCGGACAGGTTGATGATGACCGACTGGCTGCAGCGGAAGGCATTGTTTAAATCAGCCGGGACGAGAATCATAACCGATACTTGGTAGAGAATCACCCGCAACATGAAAAAGGCGCTCAGGAGAGCAGCCAGTAAAATCGTGACTGCGCTCAAGTCGCCTTTATCAATCCTGGGGAAAAAGACCGATTCTTCGGGCGGCTTCCTGTTGCGGCACCACCTGTATTGCATAAGCCCCATACAGGCGATCCCACCGGACGAGACTAGGCTTGTCAGAAAGGAGGGGGGCGTTTCCCGGCTGAACGATACAACCGCCAGTGTCACACTCGCATAAATCTGCAAGAGGTATGACGTTAAACGTACACTGCCGCTACGCCACTTTGCCGACATTATCGCCGCCCAGAGAGCAACTGCCGCCAACACCGGGAGAGACAGCAACATATTGCCCGTGGTTTCGGGCAGGGCAAGCCCCAGCAACACGGACCCGGCAAAGAAGAAGGCATTGGCTCCGCGTGCCCCTTTCCGGTCCCGGCTTGCCAGCCACGCTGCTACTGCCAGATGCCCCGCTCCGACAGTGACACCGATGGCGCCGAGCATCAGTCCGTCTCCGCCCATGGCGGACACCACGTACTGGACCAGCACGAAAGCCCAGGCCACATTGATCGTGGGGAGTACGAGTTCAAATCTGCTTATCTTGCCCGGTAGGCTGCGGATGATACCCATAAATGCCGTTATCACGTATATTGCCGTGAAAACGGTCAAAAGCGGCAGGAACCAGGCCGGCGCCAGTATCCGCAACGGGACTTCGCCGCTCCGCAGCGCCATCCCAAGTTTTATGCCCCACAGAGTGATCATAAAAAGTGTGACCAGTAGCAATATCCAGCGAAGCCAGGAATACCTGTGGGCTCGGGCTGTAAAGTAACCCAGCAGATTGGCCGTGAGGAGGACGATCCCCAGGTAGGGGAAAAAGGGGGTGGGATAATCGATCACCGCCCCCGCGAGACACATACCGAGGTTGCCTATGGCAATCGGGGCCGGAACCCGGTAGACATAACTGATAGCCGCCGTTCCAAGACCGGTCAGCATCAGGAGGATATATGCCGGGACGGAAGGAAGTGCGTTGAAATGGGTATGCGCTTCTACGACAATGGTGAACATCAAAACCGTTCCGCACACGGTGAATATCGGCGCCAGCGGGTTGGCTCTCCTGTACCTCCGCCAGCCCATAAACATCAGGGCGGCGGCGTAACTCATACCAATGATGGAACCGATCTGAAGGTTGATGATGCCGTTATCGGTGACGGTGCGCAGGACCAGGGCGATGACCAGGAGGAAACAAATTGTAGAAAGACGCTGCAGGAGAGAGGAACGGCCCACCCATGACAGCAGCGCCTCCGATGCGTCGGGGAATTGATCATCCAGAGGCGCCGCCCCGGTCTTGACCGGTATTGCGCCGTAAAGATCGACCTTTGCCGAAAGTGCATCCACTTTCAGAGTGAGCGCCTCCAGTTGGGCGGCGAGTTGTTCTACGCGAGCGTCAAGAGAGGATAGCGTGTCTGTCATCATCTCCACCATGCATCGTAGGTTTTACTGCTTTGCGAGGTCTGCAAGCGCTGGTGTGAACAAGCGGGGAGCCCGCTTGTTTTGCTATACCCTTTAATTATCTATCCTCGGCAAGGAAAGTCGCCAGTTTCAGGAAAATTTCCTTCTTTTTTATTGGGAAACCGCCCCCTGTTATAGCGCTACTTGCCTTTGCCTCCGCCACCCGGCACGTCTTCACCACCGGCGGAATGGCATTCGCTGCAATTGAGCGCGATCATACTGTCCCCGATATCCGTCGGATGGATAAAGCCCTTCACCTTCGTCCCCGGCCGGATGTTTTCTTGTTTCTGGCCAAGGACGATATGACAGATGTTACAATCCTTGGAAATGACCTTGCCGTCTGCGGATTTATGTTTCCCGCCGTGACAGCGGAAACAACCGGGCGTGTAGAAATGACCGATATGGTCGGGGTAGGTGTTCCAGGAAACTTTCATATTCGGGAAGAAATTTCTGTTATAAATATCCTGCACACTCTCGATGGCCTGTCTGATCGCTGCGGCCTTTTCACCGGCCGTCTTCGGATGATTTTTGGCATAGAATTCCTCGATGCCGCTGGCGATGGCAGCCCTCCCCTCCTCCTTGGTCTTATACGGCTTGGCGAGGAGCTCCACAGCCATTTTCTTGATGAAGGGCAGGGTGGGATCGATATGGCCGGAGACAAAGTTTTCGTCCATCTCCCGGCCGGGTGAACGATAAATATGGGACGGACGGTTGTGGCAGTCGATGCAATCCATGAGGCGCTTTTGGCCTTTGGCGATCGCCTCTTTAGAAAGCGGCTCATGTTCATCGTTGTATTCGGTTATCCTGCCGTTCTTATCTTTGACGGCGACATAGGGGATGTCGAGACGTTTATTGTCCCTGGCAATGTAGTAAACTTCACTGCCGATATGCCAGTGTATGCCCGCCGCCGTCGGGGTCTTTGGAGTGCCGCCGATATTGATCAGCATGTTGATCTCCCGGGGCGTATTCTTTGCATCGGGCGCATAGTGGTAAAATACCCTCTGCCGGCCCGAGTAAAATTTTTCCGGCCAGTGGCAGCGCTCGCAGATATCGCGCGCAGGACGGAGGTTCGCAACGGGCGTTTCGATGGGAGCGGCATAGGTGTGAGCCAGCACGGCATAGATCTGCTTCAAACCGGAAATCTTGGCCTTGACATACCACTTCGCCCCCGGTCCGATGTGGCAATCCACACAACGAACCCTGGCATGGGGAGATTTGCTCCAGGCAGTGTATTCCGGAGTCATGACCGTATGGCAGAGCTTCCCGCAGAAGTCGGCAGACTCGGTAAAATGGTACCCCTTGAGCGCCGCAATGGAAATAATGACGACAAAGACCACGGTGCCTAAGATAAAAAAGACGAACAGCCGGCGCTTGCGGCGGTCGTTTAAGTCAAGATCGGGATAGGGCGGGATGATATCGGGCTTCGCCAGGCGGTGCCGCTGCCTTATGCGGAAAGCGCCGATGGGCACCAGGAGTAGTCCCAGGATCAACATCGCGGGAAAAATAAAATAGACGAGCACTCCCAGATAGGGGCTCTCCACGCCGGTAATCAGTTCCACGGAAAGCAACACGATGATCAGACCGGTAGCCACCGTAGCCAGTATCATACCAACGAGGCTGATAATATTGAAGAAATACCCTAGTATTTCTCTTCTGCTTTCAGACATGCTCCCTCCTTGCTTTTCCTATACAGGATCTTTCACAACGTATAACTTTTGTAACGACATCTGAACGTCGATAGGCGTAAAATACTACTCTTCTCTTTTTCAAATAACAAGGGACGTCATTCCGACCGACGGCATGTCTAGTGTGGGGTCGCCAAAAATGCATAAAGCATCATGAACACCAAGGCGACCCCCAGGAAAAGTGCCAGGAAACCGAAACCCTTGAAGAAGAAGTCGAAGAAAACACCACTCCTCTTCTCAACCTTAAACTTGTCGATCATCCCCGCCTGTTCATAGCGCTGCCACTGATCGCGGCGTTCCTCTATGAACTCATGTTTCGACAGCTGACCATTGAAAATGACAAAGTCCATGGGAAATTTCTCGGGTCGGAAGTGCGTATTGAAGAAATGCACCGTAAAGATGAATCCCGTGGCGAGCAGGGCCTCGTCGGAATGGACGATGGTGGCGATGTTAAACATCCAGCCGGGTAGGAAACGGCCGAAAAACTCGGGAAACCAGAGCATCAGACCGGAACCGCCGATGGCGAACATCCCCCAGAAGACCGCCAGAAAATCGAATTTCTCCCAATACGCCCATCGCTCAAAAGTGGGTTTCGGCCCCTTGAAAAAGAACCAACGGATCATACCCGTTATGTCCTGGACATCACGCGGATTGGGACAGAGGGAGTCGGGACCGAGCAGCCTTTCCATCCAATTGCCCGGGATATCCTTCCTGAAAAAAAGAAAATGGATGCACATGATAATGGCTGAAATAAAATAAACAAAGGTGATCACGGCACAGATCCTGTGGATCAGGGCGGCGTTGGCGGCGCCGCCGAACAGAGCCATGAGGATCTTTGAGAGTTCCTGGTCGCTGAACTTGAGGGGCAACCCCGTCAGGGCCAGACCAAGAAAACTCACTACAACCAGGATATGCAGGATAATGTGGCGGGTGTTGAAACGACGGAACTGCGTGAAACCCTCGGGGACATGTCCGATCACTCCTTCTGCAAGAAGCTCCGTTTTTTCCCGGTTTTCAATAAATCCACGGTACATCCACAGGAGAGTGTGCACCCAGAAAACGGCGAATGTGCTGACCAGCAGGCCGACCATGCCAAGAAACGTCCAGTAAAGCAGAGGATATTTTTTTCGGTCCGTATGTTCCCCGTGGGCGTAGAATTTGGTGAACATGGTCGTGGCATGCGTATGGCACTGTTTGCACGTCTTCGTAAGAAGGGCAGGATTGACGCTGGAGCGGGGGTCTGACGCCTTGAGTACGGCATGAGCCGTATGGCAATCGGAACAACCGGCGACTTTTTCCGGATAACCGAGGCGATAGTTTTTCCCGTGATAACTGTCCATATACGTCCGGGTCGCCACATTGAAGACATTGTTTCGCTTCATCATCTGCTCATCACTGTGGCATCTCAGGCAGACTCTGGTGTGGAATACACGGTCAGTCTGATACTTGGCGTCGAACATGGGTTTGATATCGTGGAGATTGTGGCAATCGTGGCAGGCGGCGGAATCCTGGTTGCCGGCCGCCACCGTCGTGCCGTGAATCGATTCCTGGTAAATGGCCTCCTTGTCATGGCACTGAATGCACTTGGCAACGACAATACGCTTGTCTTTTTTCCAGTACCGGTGCGAGTGGATGTCGGTATGGCAATCGGCGCATTTGACATCCTTCTGAACATGCACGCTGGCATAATGTTCGGCATTTTCTTTTTTGTGACAACGCTCGCAACTGACCTTCTCCATTCTAATCTGACCTTTCACGTGTCGAGAAAGGTCGGTGAGCTGTACATGGCAGCTGTTGCAGCCATTCTTGCCGTGAACGGAAGAGACAAAAGCAGCGGCGGAGATTTTATCGCCATGGCAGCCGAGGCAGGTGACCGGATCAATAGCCATTCCCTGGTCGGCCCACAGGGGATAATACGACAGCAGAACAAGCAAGATCACTGATGCAATGCGGGAACCTATTATCAACATGCCGATCCTCCTGCAAAGCAGAAATGACCGAAACATGGAATATCCAAACTTCTAACGTTTCGAGCATATTCTGCATTGTGAATTTTATGTGGCTGCATCGTAGCAAAATGCTGCGTATCACTATTATATACACCGCTAAAAAGCAATAAAAATTTACCCGCTGGAGAGGGCCTGCGCCAAACAACTTTCTGTCGCCAAACAACTTTCTTGACTATCATTTTTCGATAAATTAAGATCAATTAATTTTCGCTGATTTGCGCATTACCGGCGGAATGATAGAAACCATGATGTCCTCGGAGGCAACACATTTGCGTATCAGCCTTATTTCCAAATTGACCATCGGCACCAGCATCATCCTCCTTGTCTTCATGGTGTTCTTCGCTTACATCAATATCGAGACCCTCAAGACCATGCTCATGGAAGCGGCAATATCCGATGCCGACAAATTAAGCGAAACAATCATAAAATCAACTCATTATGAAATGCTGGAGGATAACCGGAAAAGGGCCTATGAAATGATCCAGGAAGTGGGCACGCTTCAGGGGGTCAATTATATCAGGATGATCAACAAAAGCGGCAATATTACCTTCTCAACCGAAAAAGATGAAATCGGCCGGTATCTCGACAAAACAGAGGCCGGCTGTAACATGTGTCACGCCAGCGGCGAGCCGAAAGTGCAGGCCTCCACGATGAACAGGAGCCGGATATTTTATGATAAGAAAGGAAAGCAGGTCGTGGGCATGGCCAAGGCCATTTACAACGAAAAAAGCTGTTATACGTCATCGTGCCACTTCCACCCGTCCAAGCAGAGGATCCTGGGCGTTCTGGACATTATCGTTTCCCTTGAGAACATGCATACGCTGATAGGTCATTACCGCAATAAAATCATTTTTCTGACGGTCTTTCTGCTGTTGTCCATTTCTCTGGCTATCACTTTTTTTACTCACCGTCTGGTCAATCGTCCCGTAAAGAGCCTCCTGACGCAAACAAAGAGAATTGCTCGGGGAGATCTCGATGCCTTGGTGCAAAATGTTTCCTACGATGAGATGGGGGAACTTTCCGAAGCTTTCAATCAGATGACGGCCAGCCTCAAGAGCGCCCGGATCGAGCTGGAAGAATGGGGAAAGAATCTCGAGGCCAAGGTCGCAGAAAGGACTCTCGCGATCAAACAGATGCAGGCCCAGTTGATCCGTTCGGAAAAATTGGTTTCCCTCGGCAGGCTCGTTGCAGGCATTACCCACGAGATCAACAATCCCCTCACAGGTATCCTGATGTTCGCCAACTTGGCCAGCGACAATCCAAAACTGGACCCGTCCCTGAGAGGCGATGTGGATGTCATCATTAACGAAGCCCAGAGATGCGCAAAGATCGTCAAAGGTTTGCTGGATTTTTCCCGTGAATCCATCCCGCAGAAGAAACCGACATCGCTCAACAAAGTGATGGAGGCCACCCTGTCCCTTATCGGTCGACAATCAAGCTTTCATAACATCAATATTACCAGAGACTATCAGCCGGATTTACCCCTCATTCCGATTGATGGGAACCAGATGGAACAGGTTTTCATCAACATGTTGCTCAACGCAAGCCAGTCCATGCCCGGCGGCGGAAGCATCCATATCAAGACATATACGGAAAACGGCGAATACGCCTGTCTTAAAATCACCGATACCGGGGCAGGGATCAGCGAAGAAAATCTGGAGAAGATATTTGATCCATTTTTCACCACAAAAAGTGATAAGGGTATAGGATTAGGTCTTTCCGTTTCCTATGGGATCGTCGAGAGACATGGCGGTAAGATCGAGGTGCAAAGCAAGGTGAACGAAGGGACGACTTTTACCGTCAAACTGCCCCTGAGTCCGCAGGGTAGAGAGATTCCCGCCGCCAGCAGCCCGTCCGGTTAGACTGCCCCTGCCTTTATCCGACCAAGGCCGCTCCCCGGCGCAGGGTTGCCCCCGGATACGATCCCTCGTCATTTTGGAGGCGCCCCGACGGATGTGGGGCTATCACCCTACTTTTTTTTGAGAGCGGGTCACCACAGATGAATGCCCTTATGGGGATCGTATATTTTTTTGTACAACACCCTAGCCATCGATATCCTCCTTGCTTACAATGATTTATCTATCT
>PNOO01000020.1 GCA_013824905.1 Syntrophus sp. (in: bacteria)
CCGATATCGAGAAGCAGCGCCGATCAGCGGAAGGGTCGCTGCGGTCGCGTCCAGAACGGGATCTGCATCCGACTTTTCAGCGAGGAGGACTTCCTCAGCCGCCCCCTTTACACCCCGCCGGAGATCCTCCGCTCCTCTCTGGCGGGCGTGATCCTCCGGATGCTTGCCCTCGATCTGGGCGATATCGACACCTTCCCCTTCATCGATCGCCCTGCCCCGAAGAGCATTCGGGACGGGATCGACATCCTTCTGGAACTCGGCGCCATCGAGACCGAAGACAAGGATAATGGCGGCTCTACCTCTTCCTACCGCCTGACGGAGCGGGGGGGGATCATGGCGGAGCTTCCTCTTGATCCGCGGATCTCCCGGATAATTATCGAGGCCCGCAAGGAGGGATGTCTTCCGGAGATCGTCGTCATCGCTGCAGCCCTCAGCATCCAGGATCCGCGGGAGAGGCCGGCCGATAAAGAGGCGCAGGCGGATCAGGCACATGCCAAATTCAAAGACCCCGCTTCTGATTTTTCCTCCCTCCTCGGTCTCTGGCAACGCTGTTACAACCGAGGCAAATCTCCTCAGGCCCAGAACCGTCTGCGCCGTTTCTGCCGGGACCATTTTCTCTCCTACCGGAGGATGAGAGAGTGGCGCGAGATCCATGACCAGATCCTCTCGATCCTGATCGAGAAGAAACTCTTCCCACGAAAAGAAACCATACCGCGAAAGCAAGGAGCTGATCTTTATGCCGCTCTGCATCGTTCCATCCTGAGCGGCTATCTCGGCCATATCGCCCAGAAGAAGGAGAAAAATCTCTACACGGCCACCAAGGATCGGCAGGCAATGATTTTTCCCGGTTCCGGCCTCTTCAACCGGGGAGGAAGCTGGATCGTCGCCGCGGAGATGGTCGAAACCTCACGACTCTTCGCCCGGACCGTGGCGAATATCGAAAGCGATTGGCTCGAAGAAATCGGCGGCTGCCTCTGCCGTCGCACCTATTGCTCTCCCCACTGGGAAAAGGACCGGGGCGAGGTCGTGGCCTCCGAACAGGTCACCCTCTTTGGCCTTATCATTGTGGCCGGCCGGCCCGTTTCTTTCGGCCGCATCGACCCCGTGGAAGCCGCCCGGATCTTCATCCGCAGTGCCCTTGTTGAAGGGAACGTCAAAAAGCCACTCCCCTTCCTCGTCCATAACCAAGCGCTTATCGGAAAGATAGAAGACATCGAGGAGAAGATCCGCCGCCGGGATTTACTCGTCGATACGGAGACAATGGCACAGTTCTACGAAGACCGACTTCCCGGGATCTCCGATATACGGACACTGCAGCACGTGATCCGGGAAAAGGGAAATGACCTCTTTCTCCGGATGTGCGAAGACGACCTTCTGGTCAAAGCCCCCGATTCGGAGGAGATTGCCCTTTTTCCTGAAACGGTTTCGGCAGGAGGCTGGCAGTTGGATTGCATTTATCAATTCGCACCCGGAAAACCGGAAGACGGGATCACACTAAAGATTCCCGTTCAAGCCATCCCCTCCCTGCCAGCCGCCTCCCTGGATTGGACGGTCCCCGGTCTCCTGAAGGAAAAGCTCATGGCCCTCCTCCGGGGCCTCCCGAAGGAATACCGGAAACGGCTTCAGCCGTTCTCACATACCTGCGATGCTATTCTGAAGGAGATGGCACAGGAAGGTCCGCTCCCCACGGCCCTCGGGCGCTTCATCTATGAAAGATTCGGTGTGGACATCCCGGCCGATCGCTGGCCCCTGGAGGAGTTGGACGATCACCTAAAGCTCCGCTTTTCCGTCGTGGACGGAAATGACCAAGTACTGGCTGCGGGACGGGATATCGGTATTCTCCAGCAGGAATTTTTGGAGGAGAAGGAATCCCAGGCCTTTGCCGAAGCACGACGGACCTGGGATAAAGACGATGTGACCGCCTGGGATTTTGGGGAGCTTCCACGACGAATCCGACTGACAGGCAAAAGCCCCAACGCCGCGGTCGCGTTCCCCGCCCTGGCCATAGAGGAAACGGGGATCGGCATCCGGCTTTTTCGTTCCGAACCTGAGGCCGGCCGCGCCCACCGTAAAGGAGTTCGGGCGCTTCTGGCGCTGCGCTTCCGGGACGAACTGAAGCACCTGTGTAAGGGACTCGTCCCCACGGGGGATCTCAAACTCTGGGCGGCGGCGTTCGGGGGGGTCAAGATCCTGGAGAATGCACTTATCGATAAGGTCCTGCACGATCTCTTCGAGGCGGATGTGAGAACCGAATCAGACTTCGAGGCCCTCGGCGAGAGGGTCCGCCCGCAGATCCTGCCCCGGGGGCAGGCGGTTCTCCGGATGGCCGGTCCGCCGCTCAAAGCCCTCTATGAGGCGACGGAGCTTCTCCGCTCCCTTGAGGCCGCCAACCGGGGCAACGGACCGGTCCTGTCTTTTCTTGCGGAGCTTCGGGAGGAGCTCTCCCGCCTCCTTCCCACCGATTTTCTCATCCGCTTCGAGGAAGACCGTCTGTTTCACATCGGCCGGTATCTTCGTGCCCTGGCCATCCGCGCGGAGAGGGGCACTCTCCATCTGGACAAGGCCTTCGAACGGGGCAAAGAGATACGCGACCTCACCGGTTGGTACGCAGAGAGGCTCCGGGACCTTCCCCCTTACGCCTCTGAGGAGAAACGTCAGGCCCTTGCAGAATTCGTCTGGATGATCGAAGAGTACAAGGTTTCTCTGTTCGCCCAGGAGCTGAAGACCTCCATCCCCGTCTCGCGTAAACGGATCGAGACCCGGATGGGCGATATTCAGCGTATGCTGTAGTGACATCAAGCAATGGAATTCGTGAAGCCATGGAGGTGATATGGGACTCTACAATCTGGTCAGTTTCATCGGGATCTTTGTTCTCATGGGAATTGCGTGGGCCTTCTCGACAAACCGCAGGGTGATCAACTGGCGGGTCGTCCTGTGGGGGACTTCACTGCAACTGGCTTTTGCGGCCTTTATCTTTGCCGTACCCGCCGGGCAGAAGGTTTTCCTGTTTATCAACGGGCTCGTGCTCAAGCTCGTCGATGTCGCCGGCGAAGGGGCTAAGTTCCTCTTCGGCCCCTTGGCGCAACCTCCGGGTACGGAAGGATCCATCGGCTTCATCCTTGCGTTCCAGGCATTGCCCACCATCATTTTTTTTGCGGCATTCCTTTCCCTTCTCTATCATTTCGGGTTTCTGCCCCGCCTGATCGAATCGTTCGGAAAACTTTTCGCCCGCTGGATGAGGCTCTCCGGCGCAGAGTCGCTCTGTGTGACCTCGAACCTGTTCGTCGGGGTGGAGTCGACGCTGACGGTCAGACCTTACCTGGAACGGATGACCCGCAGCGAACTATGCACCGTCATGACGGCGATGATGGGAAACACAGCCTCATCGGTGCTGGCTTTTTATGTCTTGATCCTTCTGCCGACATTCCCGAACATCGCCGGCCATCTGGTATCGGCCACCCTCCTCTCCTGGCCGGCAGGGATCGTGATGGCCAAGCTGATATTCCCCGAAGAGGAAAAGCCGGAGACATTGGGCACCGATGTCAAGGCCTGGCATAACCCGTCGAGCAACGCCATCGAATCGATTCTCAATGGGGCGACCGACGGTGGAAAGATGGTCTTCGGCATTGCGACCATGCTTCTGGCGGTCCTGGGTCTGGTGGGATTATTAAATCTGATGACGACGCTGGTCGGCGACTGGATCAATCTCGTGTTAGGCACAAGGGTGGACTTTACGTTACAGGCGCTGCTCGGCTATCTCTTCTACCCCCTGACCCTGCTGCTCGGCATCAATCCTCAGGATGCACCGGCAATAGCGCGGCTCATCGGCGAGCGGGTGGTCGTGACCGAGGTGACCGCGTATCAGGATTTGGCAAAGATGCTGGCCCAGGGGCAAATCATCGACAAACGCAGCGCCATCCTGGCCACCTATGCCCTCTGCGGCTTTGCCCATGTCGCCTCTCTGGGAATCTTCATCGGCGGGATTGCGGCCTTGGCGCCGAGCAGGGCGAAGGACATGGCGGCGGTCGGTTTCCGCGCGCTCTGGGCGGCGACATTGTCGCTGATGATGCTGGCCTGCGCCGCCGGAGTTTTTCTGACACAGGGTTCCTTATTGTTCGGTTGACTTGCAGCAGACAGATCGAGCCACTCAGCAGTTTCCCTGAGTGCCCGTGTCCAACGAACCGATCAGTTCCGTGATCTTCCCTATTTTGTGGCGGATCATATAGTCTTTTATACCGTCAAGAATCTCCATCGTCGCCGCAGGCTGGATGAAATTGGCCGTACCGATCTCAACGGCCCTTGCACCGGTGATAAGAAACTCGAGGGCGTCGGATGCAGTCATGATCCCTCCGATACCGATGACCGGTACTTTCACTGCGCGGACTACCTGCCAGACCATCCGAAGAGCAATCGGCCGGATTGCCGGCCCTGAGAGACCGCCTGTGACGTTCGCCAGGTGCGGCCGCCTTCGTTCGATATCTACCGACATCCCCGTCACAGTGTTGATCAGGGATACTGCGTCTGCCCCGGCCGCCTCCACCGCCAGAGCGATCTGGGCGATGTCGGTCACGTTCGGTGTCAATTTGACGATGAGAGGAAGATCGGTTTCACTGCGGATATGCCGCGTTATCTCGGCCGCCGCATCTGGGCAGGCGCCGAAGGAGATCCCCCCCCGCTTGACGTTAGGACAGGAGATATTGACCTCGATGGCGTGGATTCCTTCCGTGCCGTTGAGGATTTCCGCTACCTGTCGATATTCATCCACCGTTTCACCGAAGATGTTGGCGATGACCGCCGTATCGTACCGCCTGAGAAAGGGCAATTTGCGCGCGATGAAGTCTCGTACGCCGATATTCTGCAGTCCCACGGCGTTAAGCATCCCGGAAGGGGTTTCCATGATCCGCGGGGGCGGATTCCCGGATCGGGGTTCGAGAGACAGGCCTTTGACGACCACCGCCCCGAGGCGGTTCAGATCGACGAAGGGGGCATACTCCTCGCCATAACCGAAGGTCCCCGAGGCGGTCATGACGGGATTTTTCAAGGTCATGCTGCCGATGGCTATCGTAAGATCTTGAAGCTCGATCCTGTCTTCTTCAGATTTAGGATTCATTTTCACTTCCTTGCATGTCGACAGAAGAGGTCGGAAGGACCTCCTTCAGGTCAAAGACCGGACCCTCCAGGCAGACCCTCACGTATTCCCTTTTTCTACCGGGGCCTCGGATCGCCACAACGCATCCGAGGCAGGCCCCGAGACCGCAGGCCATCCGCTCTTCGATGGAGACCTGACAGGGGATGGGATTGTCTTTGAGCAGGCGCCCTAGAGACAGGATCATCGGTGTCGGCCCGCAGGCGAAAATGACCGTTTCCTTCGGATCATATCCTTCGATTTCACTCTTCAGCAGCTCCGTCACTGGACCGTGATACCCCTGACTCCCGTCATCCGTGCAGAGTTTAAGGTCGCATAATCCGTTCAGACGCTCCAGACCGACCAGAAGGTTTACGTTTCTCGCACCGAGGTAGAAGATCGGTTTCTTGCCTTTTTCTGTCTCCGCCGTCAGGAATCGGTCTTGGAGAAGGAAAATGAGGGGAGCCACGCCGACCCCTCCCGCTATGAAAAGGACGCGCGTGAGTCCCTCGGGAATGGTAAAACCCTTCCCGAGAGGGCCGATAAGAGCCACTTCGTCGCCCGGTTTCATTTTTGAAAAAAGAATGGTTCCCCTGCCGGCCAAGCGGTAGAGCAACTCCAGAACGGCGTGATCATCCTGTTTCTGAAAGCCATAGACACTCAGTGGGCGGGCAAGAAGCGGTTCTCCCCGGTTTGCCTCACGAACCATGACGAACTGGCCGGGCGCGGGGATTGGAAACGAAGGCGGAAGGATGACGGTCATCATAAATTGATCGGACGCCACCTTGCGGTTTTCGCGAATCACCCCCGTCATCATCGATTGTATTTCATTCATCTATTATCTTCTCCGCTACCACGGCGCCTGTAGAATCTCCCCAGGGAATCAGCCGCAGGTCTGCCCACATGATCAGGGCGTCTTCCTTTGTATCCGTATAATACCCGGGGCGGATACCTCTGACGGTAAAACCGAATCTCTCATACATTCTTTGTGCCGGTAAATTGGAATGACGAACCTCAAGGGTTATCCATCGCGCCCCCTCCAGCCGTGAGCAGCGGATGGCCTCTATCAGCAGCCGGGTAGCAATTCCCTTTCTTCGCATATCCCGCCGCACAGCAATATTGTGGAGATGGATTTCGTCATCCACACGCCAGTAGACGATATAACCCACCACCTTTCGCCTCTCCTCCTGAGTCGTTCTACCCACAAGCAACCTGGAAATGGGAGAGGTCATCTCGCTTCTGAAGAGGTTCTCCGACCATGGGGTGGGATAGGAATCTCTTTCGATGCAGATGATTTCATCAATATCCCCTTCTTCATATTCTCCGATCTTGAGTATCCCGTCTTCCAAAATTCAAATAACCCTGATGAAGCGGATGATGACCGTCCCTACCAGAAAAACGGCGCAGAAGACGGGAACCGTTCCGCGAATGTTGATCGCGTTGAGCGCCACTGCGGTCCCGATGAGCGGTAGGAGAGAATATGTCAGAGTCAGACCGCGGATCGTCCAATCGGCGAGTCGCGGGTAGGCCCAGGTCATCAAGGCAATTCCTATCGGCAAAGTCACCAGGATAAACGCGGCCGGAAAAAGATAGGCCTTCAGGATGGCGGTGAGATGCTTGCGGGCAATCGACCGCACGTCGCCCCTGGCTGCATCGCTGAGCGCCACATCGGCCAGTTTTTCGTTCCCCTGACAGAGCCATAATTCCATTTTCCTCGCAAGAATTCCAAGCGGTAGAAAAAGTAGAACGGCCAGGACGATCAACCCTTGCGAGAGATTGCCGAGATAATGAGCGCTCTCTATCGAGGAGGCAGTGATCAGGATCGCCGCCAGGGTATCGTTAGGGGGAATATAGGCGCCAATCGGGAGCTGATCGATCCAGAACAGCTCGATGAAGGCGCCGGCAATCAGGCCGGTGTAAGGATCGCCCAGGATCAGGCCGATCACCGGCGCCGCCACAATCGGCCGGGAAATCATGGCCTGTAAAACGACACGGTCCAAGCAGAGAATACCGCCAGCGACAGATACGATAATAATATTTAATATCACAGTGTTCGCCTTAACAGTTAAACCATCGGTTAAGACTTTAACTTCTGGACAATATCGTAACAATCTACCGGTTTTTCCTTGGGAACACGCCGCAATTCAATCTGGACGCCCTCATCGTGCAGACTGTTGATATCACTGACATCCGTGTCGCTCAATAGGACCGAAGGGGTACAGCAAAGACGGCAGTTCTCATTGTAGACGTTGCCGATATTCAATTTTGCGATTCGGAAACCGAGACGGTGGACGTCGAGTGCAGCGGACACCGTACTGAAAAGGACAATCGTTTTTTTACCGCGGCCCTGGGTGAAGGAGTAAGCTTCTGCAAATTCCTTCACACCGCTGATGATGACCTGAATTTCACGGGGAACCGCCATGCGTATCACCGTCTCCTGAAAGAAATCGGAGGCCACCTGGTCGTCCACGACGACGATGCAGGAGGCATGAAGATACGGGACCCACGCCTCCAGGATCTGACCATGAACGAGCCTGTTGTCGACCCGCACAAGGGCTATGTCCATTAAATCCCGCAATCGACTATCCGCTGACTTTCTTGCTTAGAATTTCACTGGCCAGGGAGATGTTCTTGATGCCGTAATCTTTAATGTACTGGGCACATTCCTTGAGTGTCATGTCTTCCCGGATATCAGGAAGTTTCAGAAGCATGGGGAGGTTGACGCCGGTGATCACCTCCACCTTCCCTTCTTTTAAAAAGGAGAGAGAGATGTTTGAGGGGGTTCCACCGAAGAGGTCGGTCAGAATCATAACACCCTGCCCCTGATCGAGCTTCTTGATGGCGGTACTGATCTCTTTTTTCAAATCCTCGACCCCTTTTGTCTGGTCAACGCAGACGTGAATGACTCCCTTCAGACTGCCCCGGATCAACTCCGTCGCCTTGATCAACTCGCTTCCCAGATTGCCGTGGGTCGTGATCAGTACGCCTATCATGATTTTCTCCTCCGTCATCCGATTTGTCCGGGTAAGGTTATAGGTTATCGGGCACTCTTTTACCCCAAGTCCCATTACCCTTTTTGGGTTTTAATTGTCAAGATGAATCGAAATCCTTAATCCGAATCTCAGTTTGTTTCAAATCCCATAGGGTTTCACGCAAGCCGGAGGATCGTTCGATACATCTGGAAACAGCCCGGATGAAAAGCTCTTCATTAGAGCAGATCACGATCCGATAGAACTCAGGCTTTAAATATGTTATTAGCATTACGGCCAGAACATTTATCGCCATGAAGGATGGGAAATATGAAAAAATGGCTGATCGCCTTGATCGTCATCGGGCTTGTCTTTGGAATGGGGTCTCCATCCTTCAGTGCCGATATTGCAAAACTTCTTATCATCGATGTCAGGACGGAGGCAGAATGGAAGAGCGGCCATATCGAAGGCGCGGTTTTGATTCCATATGAGAAGATCGAAGAAAAGATCGGTACAGTCGCCAAGGACAAGTCTAAACGCATTTATTTGTATTGTCGAACCGGCCGGCGGGCGAACATAGCGAAGGACTCCCTCGACAAGCTCGGCTATAAAGACGTTATCAATCTAAAGACGCTGGAGAATGCTGCGGAGGCAATGAAATTGAAAATTGTGAAGTGAGAAACTGTCTCGATTGGGATGGTGTCAGCCTAAACCGCATTGTTGGCGTAAAGTTAAAAGGAGTCTGTCGTTGTGACCCACCAGATCGCCCATCCCAACCCTCTGCCGGATGGCCTCCATCCAGCTGTAGATGCCCTCATCGAGCGACTCCGCGCCCATTACCCCGACATGAGTGGATTCACAGCCATTTCTATGACGGGCCGCGGCCGCGACTTTTTGCATCACCTCGTTCATACCCGGATCGGCGGTCTCCTCCCGATCATTCTTTCCTTCGACGACTATAGGACCCGCTGTATCGCCGAGGCAACCGGCCGCATGGCCGTACCGGAGGATGAAGCCTTTCTCCGTTTCCATGCCCTTCGGTGCCGTGAAGAGGGTTGCTCCCTACCCCCGGCCGACACTCAGCGGCTGCTCTCGTTCCTGACCACGATCGCCGAGTTCTCCGTGGCCATCCCGGAGTTGCGCGCCCTGGACCGGATCGGGCACGATCAACTCGACCGGATCGACCGGTTCTTCGCAACGATGGAGGCATTCCGCGTCCGCCTGGCCGCCGAGGGGCTGTTCTATCCTCCCTTCGAAACGGCGCGACTGGCCGACCTCACGCCTGGTAATGGCGAGTTCTTCGTCGGCCTGCCCCTCATGACCCCGGTAAACGAGCGGTTTTTCAGCCGCATCCCTCGCGATCGGCTCTTTGTGGACGCGCCACTCTTCGGCCCCCACATGCCTACAGAGCCGCCCGATTATGAGACGGCCCTGTCGCTCGTCCGGCGTATCGGGATCACCGAGCGCCGCGATCCGGGCGAAGGGCTCGATTTCTCCGAGCTGGCCGAACGGGCCGCCCTGCCGACGCTCCTCGCCCGGGAGATCGACGCCTTCTTGCGTGGGCCGCGGGGCGACGGGGAGCAGCTCTTCATCGTGCCCCTGGACGAGAGACTCTCTTTTTATCTCTGGAAGCTCCTCTTTCGCCCCCTCGGCGGACAGGTCAACTTCGTCCCCTGGCTTCCCTTTGCCCACTTTGCGGCGGCGCACCGCCTGCGCGAGGCGATCCACAGCGGCAAAGGAGTGGCAACGGTACGGCGGGATCTCGTCGCCGAACTCACCGCCCGGTGGAACGAGCTCGACGAGGCCGACCATTCCGCCTTCGAGGGGGCGATCACCCTCTGCGACGAACTGGATCGTCACCGCCCTCTCATGGGTGACGAGTGGGCGCCCCTAGCCGAGTACCTGATCGTCGCCAAGAAGCTGCGGCTGCGCGGCAGGCGCACCGCCCCAATCCAGGTGGTGGGGATGGGCGATGCGACCGGCATCCCCTATCGACGCGCCGTTATCCTGCCGATGAACAGCGGCATCTTCCCGCCAAAGCCCTTCAGCGGTCCCTACCTGAACCTGATCCATCTGCCGCGCATCCACCGGGCGCAATACGAGGCGGACGATCTCGCCCTGCGGCAGTTTCTTTCCTTCGGACGCACGGGCCACATCGCGGCCCTCTACGACCAGGCAAACGGCGAGGCGCCGTCGCCCCACTTCTCATTTCTTACTACCGAATTCGGCCGGAAAGCGGTGAAACGGCTGATGGCCCCGACAATCTTCCAGGTGCCCGCCGGCAGCCCCGCCCTGGAGAACACTGCTGAGCTGAAGGAGCAGCTTCGGCGGCACACCTGGTCCTTCAGTTCACTGAAGCGCTTTTTCACCTGTCCGTGCCGCTTTATCCTTGAAGAGATCCAGGGGGTGACACCGCCCCCCTGCTTCGAAGAGGAAGAGCATGCGAATCTCCTCATCGGAGATTTCCTCCACCGTTTCTTCGCGGAGCTGAAGGATCACCGCCCTGCCGTCGAACGGTGGCGCGAACGATTTGACGAGAGCTGGGAGAGCGACGAGGATCTCCGTGCGAAACTCCCGGACCAGGCCGTTCGCAAGGCCATCGTCCAAAGCCATCTGGCCGATATTGCCGCCTGGGAGAAGGAAACGGGCCGGCCGCTCCTCTTTTCCGACGAGGTGACGGCGGCCGAACTCGAACTGAGGGCCCCTTTCGGCGGCGGCCGTTACCAACTCAAAGGACGCATCGACCGCCTGCAGCTTCAGGGGGATAAACAGCTCATCACCGATCTGAAATACAAGGACAAGAAAAAGGTCTCCGAAAGGGACCGGCTGACCGACCGGCTGGAAGAGACCGACTCCTTTGACGACCGTTTCCAGCTCGTCATCTATGCCTATCTCGCCCTGTGCAATAAGAGAGCGACGCCCGGCCTGCTCGATGCGGCCCATATCTTCCTGCGGCCGAGGGTGCGCGGCGATTATGAGGGCCGCCTCGCGGCGGAGGACTTGGCCGGCTGCGACGCCACGATGGAGCGCATCGCTGAGCGGCTCGACGGGATGTTGGCCCTGGAGCGATTTACCCCCAACTACCGTGCCGATGGCTGTTCTTACTGCCCCCACAAGGCGCTCTGCCTCAAGCCGGACCTCTACCGGACGGGAGGCCGCCCATGGTGAAAAGCCTCTTCGTCACCGCCTCAGCCGGTTCGGGGAAGACCTTCCGCCTGACCCGGGAGGTCCGCCGCCATATCGAACGGGATACGGAATTCGTCGTCGCCGCTACCTTCACCCGCGCCGCGGCGGCCGAGATGGAAAAACGGATCCTCGAAGCGATCGATAAGGGTGAGGAGAGCCCCGCCGACAAACTGCGGCTCATCATGCGGGCCGCCAGGGTCCACTTCTCGACGATCGATGCGCTCTTCCACCGGTTTCTCTCGACGGAAGCCACTGTGCCGCAGGTGGCCGACGATCACGAGAAAGCGCTCATCACCGCGATCGCCGACGAGCGTTTTTTTCAGCATCCGCGCATTCTCGCCAACATCGAAAGCATCCTGATCGCGGCGCGGATCCTCCACATGCAACCCGAGTCGCTGGTCGAAGCGTTGGACAAGGGCAAAGAGGCGCTGGATGCATGGACCTGTCCCGACAACCTGCTTGACAAGCTCAAGGGCAATCAGGCGCGCCTCGTCGCCGAGTACGGACGGTTGCAGACACAGGTGCAGGCGGTCGCTGAGGTGACGAGGGGGGCCCTGCGCACGCAGGTGGTCGACCCCCTTCTCGATCCGCTAGCCGCGGTGGATCTCAAACGGGCACTCTTCCTCAAATCCGATCTGGCGGACGTTCGTGTGGCCGCCGCCGACTGCGGGACGCCCGCCTACACCGCCTTGCGGGAGCTCTATCCCCCGATGCGCCGCCTCGTCGCCGAACATCTCATCAACACCAAACGGTTGCGCAGCGCCCTTCTCAAGCGCTTCAGCGCCTTGCGGGCCGCAGTGCTCACCAAGGAGAAGGAAAAACTCGGTCGGCTCTATTTCGACGATATCCCCAAGGCGCTCATTGCCCTTGACGGGCCTGAAAGCCACGACCGGCCGCTCTTCATGGCACGCCTCTATGAACTGGGCTTCCACCGGACGGCCCATCTGCTCCTCGACGAGTTCCAGGACACGTCGCAAATCCAGTTTGACCTGCTGAGGCCGCTGATCGAGGATATCCTCAGCTCCGTGGGGGAAAATGCCGAGGGGGAACGGTCGATCTTTCTCGTGGGAGACTGGAAACAGTCGATCTACCAATGGCGGGATGCGGCGCCCGATCAGCTCCGGGACTGCATGGCCCCAGCCCTCTCCAGCGGACAGATCGCCGCCGAGACGCTGCCCTACAACTACCGTTCGACGCCGCTTCTCATCGCGTTTTTCAACCATCTGGTCGCCGAGCTCTTCGCCGGAACCGACAAGGTCAACCTTCAGGCGTCGCCCGAAAAGCCGAAGCATCCCTACGGTGGGATCTCCGAGGTGGCGGTCATCCCGGCCATCTGCGGAGCCGGCGACGATCCGGCCTACGATCGGCTCGTCGAGGCCATTATACAAAAAAAGGCGGAGTGTGGGTGCCCCTGGGGCAGTATCGCGGTCCTATGCTCCACCAACGGGCATATGGACAAGGCCGCGGCAGCGCTGGCACGGGCCGGAATTCCCACCTCGGGGATCCGCGGACGCGAGCTCTTGTCGCTCCGCGAAGGGACGGCGCTCTGGCTTTCACTCATCGCCCTTTTCATCGGGAATGACGGCCGCTTCATCCACCGCGCCCTCACTGCACTGGGCTATGACGAGTCCCTGACGGCCGCCGTCACCCGGCTTGCTGGGACCATCGGCAATGCCCCCCGGCCGCACCGTTTTGCAGCCTTTGCCTCCGCCCTGCGCACCCTGATGCCCCATTTCCCGCGCGTCCTCATAGAGACGCTGTGGGACGAGGCGGAGCGTTACTTCAACCGTCCCGACGCCGTCGATGCCGGTGCCTTCCTGGGCTATCTGCTCACGATGTCGCACCTCATCACCGTACCCGAGGGAGAGCACGCCGACCGGGTGAAACTGGCAACGATCCACGGCACCAAGGGGCTTGAATTTCCCCATGTCTTTCTCTTCTGGAAAGAGGGACTCGACAGGGCGCCCGAGATCCCCCATTCCGACGACGGCTGTCCGCTCAGCCTGAGCAAGGATGAGCTCGCCTTTCTCGCCACCGGCCCGATAGCGGGAGCCGCTGCCATCGCGGAGGCGGCGGCAGCGGTGAAAGAAGAGAAGACCGAAGAGACGGCGAACCTCCTCTATGTCGCCGCGACCCGCGCCGTGAAAAGCCTGACGATCCTCCTGCGGGCCGACAGGGAGGGCGCACTGAAAGGCTTCGGCGAGCTGATGTTTCGCACAGCCCAGACAACCATACCGGATGCCGAGCGTACCGAATTCGGCTGGCGGCATGACTACGGTCCCGAGAAGCCGCGGCCTTCCGATCACGAGGAGCTGACGGCTCCCGATCTGGCCGAAGGTGTTGTCACACCGGCCGATAGCGACGAGATCGACCCGGCGCTGCGCTCCGCCGCCATCGAGGCAGGGATCGAGCGAGGGCTCCGCATCCACGCGGCGCTCGCCCGGCTCACCAGTGCTCGCAAAACGATCGCCCCGGACAACTTGGCCGCAGAGGAACTGGCCGCTGTCAAGCGGTTCTTCAGTGACGAGAAGGTGCGTGAGATCCTCTTCCGCCCCGGGAAGGTGCTCACCGAACAGCATCTCTCCGATACCCGCATGTTCGGCATCGTCGACCGGCTCATCATCGCCCCCGACCGCATCACCCTCATCGACTTCAAGACGGGGCGCGTCGGCCATCTCGCCGACAAGTACCGCCCCCAGATGATCCGCTACCACACCATCCTCCAAGGTCTCTTCCCAGGGCGCCCGATCGAATGCTACCTCCTGTTCGTGGACGAACCGCGCCGCATTGTGACGATCTGAGAGGTGTTGAAAAAAGAGAAACCGATGGCTATCGAAAATAAGGAACCACGGACCATCAGGCCCACCCATCCGGGGCAGATGCTCCGCGAGGATTTTCTTCCGGACTATGGGCTGACGACGGCCGGGTTGGCAGAAGCTTTGGGTGTATCGCGTCAGACGATCAATGAGGTCCTTCGGGAGAAACGGGCCATCAGCCTGGTGATGGCCCTGCGACGGGCCCAACTGTTCGGCAACGCCCCGGAGTTCTGGCTGAATGCCCAGCGTGCCTATGACCTGTGGCAGGCGAAACGGGACAATCAAACAGAGATCGGAAAGATCAAGCCGTTGCGCGCAGCATGAGAGCTCAGCGCCTGCCGAGCCAGCCGGTCCCATCGGCCCTTCATCATCGCCGTGGCGCATCCGGAAAGGAAAAAGATCCATGCCCTTTACATTGCACCATCATTCCGCAGTTTCCGCTTAGAATATGCCCTTGATCGACCGAAAATCGAAAGACAGAATCCGCAAGGCCAGCGAAGAACGGTTACAGAATGACCTGCACGACGCGAGTTTAGTGGAGACGGTCGCCATTAATTCCTGAACCTGGTAACATTGAATGAACCGCTCATAGCAAACTTCAATAATACTCCTTGACTTAATTCCACTCTAGGTATCCACTGTAACTAACATCATGAAAAAAGTGTGTTTTATTTTATTAACAAAAGCAGAAAGAAAGACGATCAATAGATGAATGAAGATTTGCTCGACTACTTGGTCAGAATGATCAGACCGCTATTCCCAATGAATGCCTATATTGTTTCGGGCATATCCGGAGGCGATTATATAATACAAATCGATTGGAAACTCGATAACAACATCCACTACCCCAATAAGCGTTCCAGGAAAATTATGATAAAAATCTCAGAGAATGCAATTCAAGATTATCTAGACCATAAAAAAGAACGGGGTGAATTATATGACAACAGGCTAAAAAACTTAATTTATCAGTGGTATAATGTTTTTAATCCTCATCACGACGTTGGCACGACCAGACTTACACCTATTGAGAATTGGTTAATCTCAAAGGACTTACTCAATGCATAAAGATATATTGAGCTCCTCAAATAAAGGATAAACAAGAGGATTCAGGAGAAAAAGAGAAAGGGAAAACGGAATGGAAGTAATAAGGCTGAAGCACGAATGGCGTGGACACCCTGTGGGAACTATTGTAAAAGTAAGCGATGACTGCGCGAATACCATGTTTCAGAGAGATACCGCAGAGAGGATGGAAACTGAGAATAACGTGGCAATAAAAGATAAACTCCAACGTGTGGTGGCTGATAGAAAGCTTAAAACCTTAAATAAATGAAGAATTTTATGATATCTTCAATAACAATGACAACAGCTCTTTGTAGATCGATAGTATCTGATTCTACCGCAATAATTGAAAGTTACCTCTGCATCTTTTTAAACAGCGCAACTGTTGTATAATTGGACAGGATACAGAAGATGTTGATCTCTATTTGCAGGTGATTCAGGGGGCTATCTCCCCTGGTCTTCGTATTGCGCATGGTATGATACGGACATCCGGCTGATTATGAGGGTAGATCAGCCGGACGCTATGAGTTGAATGTTTATGAATGATCTTTGATCAGCATGGTAGACGGATCGAGAAGCAGGTCGGCTGCGGGAGTTTTCGATGCAGCGCCCCTGAGCGGTTTGATGTGGACATCCGCATGTTCCGTCTGCAGCTCCAGGATGAGGTCAAACAGATCGGCAACCGGCAAAAAAGAGGCGGGAAGTCCGTCCTGGCCCGGTTTTTCGTGACTGTGCGTATGAACGGTGAACCAGACGTGCATCCCGTTCTTTCCGGCCAGCGCCTTGAGGGCTGCCAGGGCGGGCCGCATAGACTCGTCGCAATGGAACCCGTCGATGATCATCATCTCCGGTTTGAAAATCCCCTGTTCGGTGAGATCGTTCAGCCGTTCCTCAAGTTTCGGGGCACTGAAGCTCTCCACGCGGAAGGTCATGATGAACCGGTGCGGCAAAACGGAATCCCAGAGTTTGTTGATCTGAGCTCCTTCATGCTGACTGGCGAGATGATTGAAGAGTTCTCCGTACCAGAGGTTGACTTTGTTCACCGGGTCTTGCAGGCTGACATGAAGAACATTCCTGCTCCTCAGCATACTGTTCAGGGCCAGTTGGACAAGGAGCGCCGTTTTCCCCACGCCGGCGTGGGCAAGAACGGCACCGAATCCACCGACGGCAAGGATGTCTTCCGTTTCAAAACCCAGATGCCGGAGTGGATTACGAAGGATCAATTCTTGTTTTATCATATTGATATTCCTATCTATGAGTTTGATGGTCCGTCCGGCTGGACAGGGGATGAAAAAAATGGATGCCCCGGATCTCATGCCGCGCTTTTTTTCCTCAACGCCACTTCTTCCGCAATCTGCTCTGCGATCGATTGCGGCACCTGCCGGTAGAGGGCAAATTCCATGGTGTACTGGGCCTTCCCCTGGGTGGCGGATCTCAATACCGTCGAAAAGCCGAACATCTCCGCCAGGGGAACCTGGGCCTCAACAACGGTCATGACCCCCTCATCCTGCGCCCCGACGATCATCCCCCGTCGCTGATTGAGGAGCCCCATCACCGCCCCCTGAAATTCGGTCGGAGACTCCACGACCACCTTCATGATCGGTTCGTGGACCACCGGTTTGGCCTTGGCATAACCCTCGCGGAAAGCCCCGCGGGCGGCCGCCTGAAAAGCCATATCGGAGGAATCCACGGCATGCGAAGCGCCGTCGTTGATGGCGACCTTTACCCCGGTCACCGGGAATTCCATCTTTGGCCCCTTGACGATGCTCTGCCGGAAGCCCTTCTCACAGGCGGCGATGAATTGGGTGGGAATCGACCCTCCTCTCACCTCGTTAACGAAGAGAAAGTCCTCCGTTCCTTCCGTGATTGGTTCCATGTAGCCGGCCACGCGCCCGTACTGACCGGAACCGCCGGTCTGCTTCTTGTGGGTATAATTGAATTCCGCCCGCTGGGTGATCGTTTCCCGATAGGCCACCCGAGGCTTTCCTGTCTCCACTTCGGCGCTGTATTCCCGTTTCATCCGCTCGACATAGATTTCCAGATGGAGTTCACCCATCCCCTCGATGATCGTTTCGTTGGTCTCGTCATCCACATGGGTGCGGAAGGTGGGATCCTCCTTTGTAAAACGGTTCAGGGCCTTGGACATGTTGATCTGCGACTTATTGTCCTTGGGGGAGATCGAAAGCGAGATGACCGGTTCCGGAACGAACATCGAGGTCATGGTCAGATTGTTGCCCGGAGAGACAAACGTGTCTCCGGACGCGCATTCGATTCCGAAAAGCGCTCCGATATAACCGGAGGATATCGCCTCGATATCCTCCATCTGGTCGGCATGCATTCGGACCAAGCGTCCCACCTTCACCTTTTTGCCGGTCCTGGTGTTGACGATGACCGACCCCTTGGCCAGAGTCCCCTGGTACACTCTGACATAAGTGAGCTGACCGTAATGACCGTCTTCCAGCTTAAAGGCCAGGGCCACGATCGGTTTGGCGGGATCGGTTTCAAGGATGATTGTGGCCTCGTTGTTGTCGAGGTCGAGGGCGGTATTTTCGATATCCGCCGGACAGGGAAGATAGCGGGTCACCGCATCCAGAAGCGGCTGAACCCCTTTGTTCTTGTAGGCCGATCCGACCAGAACAGGCGTCAGCTTCCGCTCCAGGGTGCCGCGGCGAATCGCCTCGATAATCAGGGACTCGGAAATCGGCTTCTCCTCCAGGACGGCTTCCATCAGTTCATCGGAAAACATCGTGGCGGCTTCGATCATCTCTTCTCGTTTCTTGCGGGCCTCGTCCAGCAAACCCGCCGGAATTTCCTCGATCCGGACCTGCTCGCCGTTGTCTCCATCGAAGTAGACCGCCTTCATGCCCAGAAGATCGATCACACCCTTGAAATCCGTTTCCAGCCCGATCGGAATCTGCAGGGCGACTGCGTTATGGCCCAGTTTGTTACGGAGCTGGCTGGTCACCCGTAGGGGATCGGCGCCGCTCCGGTCGCATTTATTGATGAAGGCGATGCAGGGGACCTTGTAGCGTTTCATCTGGAGATCGACGGTAATGGATTGCGACTGTACCCCGCCCACGGAGCAGAGGACCAGGACGGCCCCGTCCAGCACCCTGAGGGAACGTTCGACTTCGATCGTAAAATCCACATGTCCGGGGGTGTCGATGATGTTGATCTCATGTTCCAGCCATTCGCAGAACGTCGCGGCC
>PNOO01000021.1 GCA_013824905.1 Syntrophus sp. (in: bacteria)
ATTTCGGGGTGCATGTTCGGTCTGGGTGCATTTCTGGCGGGCTTCGGAGGCGCCATGGGAGGTCCGATCTTCGGGGTTTTCCCCGGCTTGGATTTCGAGCTTCTCTCACTGGGATTCGTTGTGGTAATCGTCGGGGGAAGAGGCTCTCTTCTGGGATCGGCGGTGGGAAGCATATTGGTGGGATTGGTAGACAACTTCGGAAAGGCCCTTATCCCGGAACTCTCTTATTTCACATTGTTTGCCCCCATGGCGCTTGTAGTCGCTCTCAAACCCACCGGGCTCTTTGGACGAGATTAAGGATATGATAGATCTAGTGAATTCGCGAACGAAATGGATCGGTTTGATTCTGGCTGTTTTGATCCTGCTGGTGATGCCGCCCTTTTACACATCTTATTGGGTTACACTCCTCACGCAGATGTTGATCTTTGCCATCCTGGCCATGAGTCTTGACATTCTCCTGGGATATACGGGCCTCTCATCCTTTGGTCATGCGGGTTTTTTCGGAGCGGCGGGTTATGTCGTGGCGATCCTTTCCACCCGCTACAAGATGGGATTCCTCTTCTGTTTGATCAGTGGTGTTTCGCTGTCCGTCTTGATCAGCCTGATTTTTGGTTTTCTCGTCGCCCATGCCACCGGGGTCTATTTCCTGATCATCACTCTGGCGCTAGGGATGTGCCTCTGGGGACTTGCCTTCCGCTGGGTCTCCATGACGGACGGCGACAACGGAATCTCGGGAATTCTTAGACCCGATATCGGTCTTCCGATCGCCCTTAAAGACCCGCTGACCTTTTATTATTTCATCTTTGTTTTTTTCCTGATTGCCTTGATCCTGATGACCGTTCTCATCCGTTCCCCTTTCGGTCACAGCCTAAAGGGCGTCCGGGAGAGCGAATCCCGGATGCGGGTGCTCGGTTATCATTCCTGGCTTCATAAATATCTGGCCTATGTCGTATCGGCTGCATTCGCCGGTCTTGCAGGCGTCTTCTGGGCCTATTACAACGGATTCATCAGCCCCTTTGACATGGACCTGAACGCATCCATTGAAATTGTCCTGATGGTTATCCTGGGTGGACCGGGAACCCTGATCGGACCCGCCCTGGGGGCAGGGATTATCGTATTTCTAAAAAATTTCATCAGCGCCTATACCCAACGTTGGCTGCTGATCCTGGGAAGCATTTACATCCTTACCATTCTCTATGCCCCACAGGGGCTCATCAACTTCCTGAAGGATTGGCTCCAAGAACGACAAAACAAGTGTAAAAAGAAGTAAGAAAGTGAGCCTATGGGATCAATGGAAAAGGGGGAGAATAAAAAGTCTGACCCGTGCCTGGTCCTAAAAGACCTCTCGATCGATTTTGGGGGGTTGAGAGCTGTCGATGGCGTCAATTTGACGATCGAAAAAGGGGAGAGGCGAGTCCTGATGGGGCCGAACGGCGCCGGGAAAACAACGCTCTTTAATCTCATCAGCGGAATCTATCCGCCAAGCAGGGGGAAAATCCTCTTTTTTGACAAAGATATCAGTCGATTTCCCATCCACCGTCGAGCCGCGCTGGGGATCGCAAGAACCTATCAGGTCACCAATCTTTTTCGATGCCTGACCGTTACGGAAAATATTCTGATGGCATGCCAGGCGTTGGAATGGACAAAGTTCGTTATGTTCAAACCCCTTTCCTCCTATCGCCGCCATAGGGATCACTGCGACACTGTATTAAAAGAATTCGATCTTTGGGAAAAACGGTCAGAGCTTGTGAAGAATCTCTCTCACGGGGATCAGAGGCGGATTGAGGTGGCGATGGTTCTTGCCGAAAAGCCAAAACTGCTTCTTCTTGATGAACCGGCAGCCGGTCTTTCTTCCTCGGAAACTCAAGACCTGACCCTGCTGCTGAAAAAACTCGATCCATCGATCACCATTGTGTTGATCGAGCACGATCTTGACGTTGCCTTTGAATTCGCCGAAAAGATCACCGTTCTTTATCAAGGGAAGTTCCTGACGGAAGGGACGAAGGAAGAAATCAGGAACAATTCGACCGTGCATGAGATCTATTTGGGTTCGGAGTAAGTTGTTATGCTCAAAATTGTCGATATTCATACCTATTATGGCGACAGCTATATCCTCCAAGGGGTGAGTCTGGAGGTGAAGAAAGGAACGGTGGTTGCCCTTCTGGGGCGCAATGGGGTGGGAAAGACCACCCTAATTCGATCCATTGTCGGGTTCACCCCGGCAAGGAGGGGCGCGATTCTCCTCAACGGCAAGGACATCACCCACATGGACTCCTATAAAATCATTCAATTGGGGATGGGTCTTGTGCCTCAGGGTCGGCGGGTCTTTCCTTCGCTCACGGTGAGGGAAAATCTGGCCATTGCCGAGCGTTGTTCCACCGAGCGGGGTTGGAATTTTGATAAAATCTATGCCCTGTTTCCCCGCCTCGAGGAACGCCGCGACCAGAGGGCCAAGACCCTCAGCGGCGGGGAACAGCAGATGCTGGCCATTTCCAGGGCTTTGATATCCAATCCGCTGTTCCTGCTCATGGACGAACCCACGGAAGGATTGGCCCCTGTATTGGTGCGCGAGGTGGGAGACGCCATCCTGCGTCTGAAAGAAGAGGGTTTGTCCATTTTCCTGGTAGAGCAAAATCTCTCGTTTGCCAGGAGATTTGCCGATTATGTCCATTTGATGAGCAAGGGGACAATCGTGTACTCATCAACCCCGGAGCAGCTTTGGGAGGACCAGGAAGCGAAGCATCGTTACCTGGGAGTTTGACAAAAGAAGGGATCAACAGGAGGATAATTATGACGGACTTGTTTTCTTTGAAAGGGAAAGTGGCCATAGTGACGGGCGCCGCTCAGGGGATCGGAAGGGAAATCGCCCTGGGTTATGCCCAATATGGAGCAGACATCGTGGCGGTCGATCTCAACGACGAGGGGCTGCAATCCCTCAAAACCGAAATCGAGGCCCAGAATCGACGTTGCCTGATTCTTAAAGTCGACTTGGGTCAGATAGCCCAAATTGAGCAAATGGTTGAAAAAGCGGTTAAAGAAATGGGAAGGATCGATATCCTGGCCAACATTGCCGGCGTGAATGTCCACAAGGCGGCTGAAGAAATGACCGAACAGGACTGGGACTTCGTCCAGGACATCAATCTGAAGGCCCTGTTCTTTTGCTGTCAGGCGGTGGGTAAGGTCATGTTGCGACAGGGAAGCGGCAGGATCATCAATATGAGCTCTTCTTTCGGAATAGTGGGCTTCGGCGGAAGAACCGCATACGCATCGAGCAAGGCCGCCGTTTCCAATCTGACCAAGACCCTTGCGTTGGAGTGGTCCGCAAGGGGCATTCAGGTCAATGCCATTGCCCCCGGTCCCGTCTGGACGGAAGCCCGACACGACCTGTTCTCCAATCCCGAGTTTTATGCCAATCTGGTGAAAAAAGTTCCGATGAACAGAACGGCCAAGCCTGCTGAGATTGTCGGCCCGGCGATCTTTCTGGCCAGCGAAGCCTCCAGTTTTGTGACGGGGGAGACGCTCCTGGTGGATGGCGGGTTTTGCGCTCAGTAGTCATACAGAGGTGATCCATGAAAGACGGCTTCGTAAAAAATCCGGATGCTGCGTTGCGCTTAATCCTTCGTCATTGCGGCGTACGCCAAAAAGTACGCCTCACTCCTCAGGACTCGCGCGCCTTGCCTGCGGCCTTTTTACGAAGCCGTCCAATTTTCACAACGTTTAATACTTTTTACGAGGTCGTCATGAAAGGGATATGCGGAAAGTTGCTGGATATTGATCTGGCTTCCGGAAAGACCAAGGAAATCGGCATTCCCGTCGAAACGGCCAGGAGATATCTGGGAGGTAGAGGACTTGGGGCGAGGTTGCTGTTTGACTTATTGCCCGCGAAAACGGACCCCCTTTCCCCGGACAATATCCTGATCTTTCTTACGGGTCCTTTTACCGGTTCGATGGCGCCGGGTTCATCCAAATTTGTCGTGGTGACAAAGTCGCCACTTACCCAGGGATGGTGCGACAGCTATTCCAGCGGCAGGATATCGCTTGAGATCAAAAAGGCGGGTTATGACGGTCTCGTGATCAGGGGAAGATCGAACCACCCCTGCTATCTGCAGATCGGCGATAAGGGCGTCGAGATTCGGGAAGCCGATCGGATCTGGGGAAAGGACAGTTTCGCGGCGGAGAAAACCCTCAAAGGTCTCGAGGGAAATGCCTCCGCGGGTGTGTCCTCTATCGGTCCGGCAGGTGAAAACCTCTGCAGTTACGCCTGTATCAACAGTGATTTCTATCGCCAGGCCGCGCGATGCGGTGTCGGAACCGTCATGGGATCCAAAAGGCTCAAGGCGATCGTGGCCAAGGGAAGCAAAAATTGCGAGTTCCACGATCACAAAAAGGTGGTTGAGCTCAACAGGGCAAACTACGAGCGCGCCAAGGTCAGCCAGGTCTTTCAGGCCCGGTCGAAATATGGAACGCCCCTCACATTGAATTTTACGCATACGGGCGGAATCCTTCCTACGAAGAATTTCCAATTCGGGACTTGGGAGAAGGCCTTGGGGAAAATCGATTCGGTGGGCGTCTATAAGAGCGTCAAGTCCCATCGCTCCTGCCAGTCTTGTTTTGTTCACTGTAGCTTGATCACCGAGGCCGCCGAGGGCAAATACAAGGGGACCACACTGGAGGGTCCGGAATACGAGACTCTTGGCATGTTCGGGTCCAACCTCCTGATCGATTCCCTCCCCACCATCATCCAGGCCAATGTATTGTGCGATAAATTGGGTCTGGATACGATATCAGCCGGGAATGTCATCGGATTCGCTATGGAATGTTTTGAAAAGGGGCTTCTCACCGCAGGACAGATGGACGGGTTGGAGCTGAACTTCGGGGATGACGAAGCCTGTCTTGCCGCCATCGAAATGATTGTCCATCGCCGAGGGTTCGGAGATATCCTGGCAAAGGGCGTCAGGGAGGCGGCCCGTCAGATCGGAGGTGGTTCCGATCGCTTCGCCATGCAGGTCAAAGGATTGGAATTCCCCGCCTATGACCCGCGAGGCGCCTTCGGCTCCGGTCTTTCCTATGCCGTTTCTCCGCGGGGCGCCTGTCACCGCAGGGCCTGGCCGCCGGCAAAAGAGATCCTCGGAGGTTATCCCCCCTATACCATCGAAGGGAAAGGGGAAATGATCAGCGATCTGTATGCAGAAAATTGTATTTTTCACTCCCTGCTGGTCTGTGATATGCCGGCCAAGTTCATCCCCCTGACCCTCGACGATTATGCAAACTACTTTGAGGCAATCACAGGCGAGGCGATTTCACGAAGGGATTTTCAGGTCATGGCCGGGAGAACCGAGACCTTGATCCGGATGTTCAACAATCGGGAAGGATTTACAAGGGAGGATGACAACCTCCCCTATAGAACCCTCCGGGAGCCTCTGCCGGACGGCCCGGGCAAAGGGCAATGTATAGGAGATGAGAATCTCCAGCGCATGATCGATGATTTTTATTCTTGTCAAGGATGGGATTCGGCAGGCATCCCGACTGAAGGCACCCTTAAGAAGTACGGTCTGACGGACGAAGAGATCAAATGGTGAGGGGTCGAGCCGATGAAAGTCATTATCAACATCATTGGCGTCGAGGTCAAGATGAAGCAGGAGACTCTGGTCGAACCGGTATCTCCTGCTCTGAAAGATGTATTGAGAACTTTAAAAGATCAAGATGAAGGACAGTTAGAACGGTTTATCCATGAAGACCTCTCTCCCGTCGATTGTTCCGTCATCTTGGTGAACGGGAGAAACATCCTATCCCTGGATGGATGGAAAACACTCATTCATGATGGAGATGAACTCACGTTTATGGTCCCTGTTGCAGGTGGTTGAACTCAATTGAAAGCAAAGACTGGAGCATCAGGGTTGGCAGTCACTCCAGGTATCCCTGTAGGCCGTTACCGTTATCTGGTCGTCGCTGTGATCTGGCTGGCCTTTTTCTTTGGCGGCTTTGACAGGGCGGCCATTTCTCTGTTGCTTACGGACCCTGGGTTTCTTCAGGAGATGGGGCTGGAAGGAAGTCCTGAAAAACAGGGGCTGCTGATGACTTTTCTTCTCCTGCCCTATGCCCTCTCGAATATATTCCTTGGACCAACGGCAGATCGCTGGGGACCGAGGAAGGTTATGACGCTGATGACCGGGTTCTGGTCGATTGCCGCGATCTGGATGGGTGCAATAGGCACCTACTTTCTAATGCTGGTTGGCCGGGTGGTGCGGGGGGCCGCCGAGGGACCACTCTTCCCGGTAGCGAACCGCTACATCCGCTTCTGGTTCCCGCCATCGGAACGGGGAGGCGCCAACGCCATCTGGACCAGCGGGCAGCGTGTGGGGATGACCCTTGCCGTACCTCTGTTGTCGTTGGCTATAGGGATGTGGGGTTGGCGGTCTGCCTTATTTCTGCAAGCGTTCTTTGTCCTGATATTGGTCGTACCCTCCGTTTGGTTACTGACCGCCGACGCTCCGGAAGACATGATTGGTATTGGAGCAACGGAACGAGACTACATCATTGAGGGCCGTACAACCGAGAAGGGCAACAGGGATGGAGAAAGAGGGGAGCTGTCCGGCCTTCTCCACAACTACCGCTTTTGGTTGATGGTGACGTATCACTTTGCCGTTCTCGCTTCCTTCTCGGGACTGACCACATGGCTGCCCAAATATTTAAGGGAAGCGCGGGGGTTTGATATGGGACAGATGGTTCTGTTTGCCTCGCTTCCTTATCTGGGATCTTTCCTTTCGTCCCTGGTGTTCGGCTTCTTGTCCGACCGTATCGGCAATCGCGCCGGGCTTTGCACGCTGAGCTTGGCAGGCGCAGCAGTCTCCATCGGAATTGCTGCCCTGGTAGACAATCCGGTTGTGAGCGCCCTACTGATGATGTTGGGAATGATCATGTGGGGAATTGGACCGCCCATTTATTACGCCATTATGCAACGCATCGTCCCTGGCCCCATAATGGCTACAGGAATCGGTATCGACAATGGGCTGGCCAACTTTGGAGCGGCTATGGCCCCGGCAGTCGTCGGTTTCCTGATTGCTGCCACTGGTTCCTACCTTTCCGGATTGCTCTTCCTGGCGGTGCTGGGGTTGATTGGGGCTACAGGAGCTGCTGTCCTGGCCATACAGAGATACTGAATATGAGGAGGATTCATGAAACACGTTGCCATAGATATTCATACCCATGTGGAGTTTGAAGGGACACAGACGTTTGTCAAAAAACAATACACCGATGAAGAGATCTTCTCCCGATTCGTCGTCGCTACGATGGGACCCCGTTCCGCCCAGATCAACAAGGGTCTTATGCCCGCGCTTCGTGAGCCCTTAAGAGACATTCGAAGGAAGGTAAACGACATGGACGAAAGAAAACTCGCTTTCTCCATTCTCTCTGCCACCCCTTTTGCCTTCTTTTACGAGATTGAAGAATCTCCGGCCATTGAATTGGCCCGGTACCAGAACGATCAGCTTGCTGAGATAGTGAAAAAACATCCCGGTTCCTTTGCCGCTATGGCCACCCTGCCTCTTCAGGCTCCCGATGCGGCGCTCAAAGAGCTGGATCGGGCGATCAACGAGCTGGGTCTCCGAGGGATAGAGATCGGTTCCCATGTCGGAGACAGGGAATTGGGGGATAGGGTCTTCTGGCCTATCTATGAGTTTCTCGAAAAGCATGGACTGCCGATGTTCATTCATCCTCACCACGTTGCAGGAATGGACCGCCTGCAGGAATTCTATCTGAGCAACCTGATCGGTAATCCTCTCGATACGACCATCGCCTCGGCAAATTTAATTTTCAGCGGTGTGTTTGAGAAGTATCCGGGCCTCAAGGTGATCCTGGCTCATGGGGGTGGACAGCTCCCTTACATATTTGGGAGACTCGAGCATGGGTATCGGGTTCGGCCTGAATGCAATGACCATGTCCATAAATCTCCCCGTCAATTCCTGGGAAATTTCTACTTCGATATCATTACGCACAGCGACGAAGCCCTCCATTATCTGATCTCTCTCGTCGGAAGCCAACATGTTCTTCTTGGAACCGACTACCCGTATGATATGGGAGAGAATCATCCGGTGGAGACGGTTCTGAGAGTCTCCGGAATCACTGAATCCGATCGCCGGAAGATCATTCGGGACAATGCAGTGGTTCTGTTCAAGTTGGACATGTAAAATCTTTTTCATCCTGCGTTCTATTTCGCGATGGGTAAGATGCGAACGGGCGCTGTGGGGCGGAGTGAATAAGGGATTTATCCTCATTTCATAAGCAGGGAGGAGCAGATATGAGTCACAAAAGCGAACGCAGGGATGGAATGATCATCGACTGGGATGTGACGATCACCATGGATGACGGCATTGTCCTTCACGCCGATGTGTATCGGCCGATCCAGGAAGGCAGATACCCGGTCATCATGTCCTATGGCCCTTATGGCAAATGGCTGACATTCCAGGATGGTTACCCTGACCAGTGGCGGATCATGGCCAATGCGCACCCGGACGTGACAGCCGGTTCGAGCAATAAATACCAGAACTGGGAAGTGGTCGATCCGGAAAAGTGGGTGCCGGACGGATATGTGTGCGTTCGTGTGGATTCCCGGGGTTGCGGGAGGTCGCCTGGGCATGTCGATACGTGGTCGGCACGCGAGGCATGGGATTTTTACCGCTGCATCGAATGGGCGGCACTGCAGCCGTGGAGCACCGGGAAAATCGGCCTGAACGGGATCTCGTATTATGCCATGAATCAGTGGCAGGTCGCTGCGCTGCAGCCTCCCCATCTGACCGCCATGTGCGCCTGGGAGGGCGCCGCCGACTTTTACCGTGACCTGGGATGGCATGGGGGTATCTTGTGCACATTTGCTGCAAACTGGTACGATATGCAGGTCAAGACGGTACAGCACGGGGTGGGTAAGCGCGGTTATCGCAGCGGCATGGTGGACGGTTGGGTTGCCGGCCCGGAGACGCTGATCCAGGAAGAACTCGGGGCAAACCGGTGTGATTTCGGGGAAGAAATTTTCGCCAATCCCCTTGACAGCTCAGAGTACTGGCAATCTCGCATGCCGGATTGGTCTAAGGTGACTGTACCGTTTCTTTCTGCTGCAAACTGGGGAGGACAAGGGCTTCACCCAAGGGGGAATTTCGAGGCGTTTTTCCGTGCGGCTTCCAAAGAAAAGTGGCTAGAGGTGCATGGCATCGAGCACTGGACGGAGTTCTATACCGACTACGGCATCGACCTGCAAAAGCGTTTCTTCGGCCATTACCTAAAAGGGGAAGAGACGGGCTGGCTGCAGCAGCCGCGCGTGCAGTTGCAGATTCGCCACGTCGACCGATTTGTTGAACGCAGGGAAGACGACTGGCCGATCGCCCGCACCCAGTGGACGAAGTTTTACCTCAATCCCAGCGACCACAGCCTCAGCCTCAAGCCTGTGTCCCAGACTGGAGCTGTGACCTATGACGGCCTCGGGGATGGGGTGACTTTCCTGATCCCCCCCCTTGAACGTGAGATTGAGATCACAGGCCCCATGACGGCGAAACTCTTTGTATCGTCGGAGACGGAAGATGCGGATCTGTTTCTCGTTATGCGCGTGTTTGCGCCGGACATGAAGGAGGTCGTTTTCCAGGGGGCGCTCGATCCGCACACGCCGATCGGCCAGGGCTGGCTGAGGGCCTCGCACCGTAAACTCGATTCCAAACTGACCAGGGAATTCCGCCCCTATCATACGCATGATGAAAAGCAGCCTCTGACACCCGGTAAGGTATACGAGGTCGATGTGGAGATCTGGCCGAGCTGTATCGTTGTCCCTGCCGGTTACAGGATTGCCCTGACCGTCCGCGGGCGCGACTATGTTTATCCGGGTGGAGGCGCTCGTCTGGCAAGCATGAAAAATGTGTTTACGGGGGTCGGGCCGTTTCTCCATGACGATCCCCGCGACCGGCCTCCGAAGATCTTCGGAGGGAAGGTTACCCTCTATGCCGGAGGCGGGAACGGCGCCTATCTGTTGTTACCCATCATCCCCGGGAAATGAAACGGCGTTCATATATGTTCTCGAGAACTCCGGTCTGATCAATGACAGCTTTTGCCGGACTGCTCTTGATTCCGGTTCGGCATTAGTTATTTTGGAAGCGGCCACTCCCCGCGTTCGGTGAGGACGCCACGATAAATCTCCAAGGCCTCATTGACAGCGGGCATTCCAGCATAGGTGCCGATCTGGAAAAAGAGTTCGGTCAGTTTTTTAGGATCGCAGCCCACATTGAGGGCGGCGTTCGTGTGGAGTCTCAGTTCATCACGAGCGCGAATAGCGGCAAGCGCCGCGCAGGCGACCATTTGCCGCTCCTGCAGTGATAAAATGGTTCGGGAATAGAGATTTCCGGTAATGAAACAAGAAAAGTCATTGGCCAGTTCCCGGTCGAACTCCTTCCAGGTTCGGTAAGGAGGATCCATCTTGATGCCGCCGACGAAAAGCTTCTTGGCCGTCTCCTGTGTCTTTTGTTTGATTTCATCCGTCATGTGCATTCTCCTTAAAAAGGACCGCATCCGTATGTGTGCCTCCCACATCGATACCTAGAATCATGATCCCCCCTCTGCCGTTTGAACAGAGGATGTATATAATGCGAAAATTGTCTTGACAAGCCCCAAAAAAAGAGTATTTTCGCCCTGACGTCAATCACCACGGCGTGACATGGCGTTTTGTTGTAAAATCTGCGAAAGGAGGTGACATGTTGATGAAAAAGGTATTTGCTATCATTATTTCTATGCTTTTCTTCGTGACGTTATCGTTTGCAGTTGTTGGCTGCAAGAAGGCAGAAGAGCAAAAGCCGGCTGAAACGGCGGCACCGGCGCCGGCTCCCGCACCGGCTCCCGCGCCTGAGGCTGCGCCCGCTCCGGCCCCCGCACCTGCGGCTCCGGCAGCTCCTGCAACGAAGTAATGCTCATAATGAGCAGGAAGTAAGTAAAAAAGCGGTCGGACATACAACATTAGGATGTCCGACCGTTTTTTATATACGCAACGATTCTGCCCACAAGCCGTCAATCAGGACGTAAAAACTACCGGATCAGTCTCACCCACACCAAAAAATAAACCCCGACGGAAATCCGTATTCCCCCGAACTCCTTTTTTTATTTTTCAAAAGCATGAGAAAATTCCAATCGTTGCCATGCGTATCGTCAAGTGAAAGGCCGATGCTTTCTTGGTCAATTTTCTTTTGACGCCGATGGGGGACTGCTGTATGATCTATTCAAGGATTCAGGGTTAATTCTAGTTTATGAAGAACCAGATAATGGAGGTTACGTCATGAATAAAAATGGAGATTTTGTTGCAGGAATACTCATCGGCGGTTTGATCGGTGTGGTCATCGGAATCCTATATGCACCAAAAAGCGGCAAGGAGACCCGGAAGGATATCGGAGAAAAAGCCGATCAACTTCTGACAAAAGCGAAGGAGGAGTACGAATATGCCGTTGAAAAAAGCCGGAAGGCCTACGAGGAGACCGTACAGCGGCTGAAGAGCATGGAGAAAACGGTACTGGAAAAAGCGGAAGAAGCGGGAGAGAAGGTGGATGAGCTCACCGAACGGGGAAAGGGAACGATTCAGGAAGGTAAAAGTCGCCTGAAGAAAGCCATCGCAGCGGGTGTCGGAGCGTTCAAAGAGGAGCAGGGTAAGGCTGTCTGACGCCGCCGAAATTCAGAGATACACTAAGAGAAATGCTATGACAACCATGACGGATACAATCCTGATCATCTTGAGCGCCGCCTTTCTTTTGCTGGTCGGATTTTCGATTCCCTTTTTTCTGCAACTTTGGCGGGTGGCAAAAGGCATGGCTATCACCCTCCGGACGCTTAATCAAAACCTGCCGGGGATAATGAAAAATGTGGAAGAGATCACGACCAATGTCAATCGGACGACCACGACAGTGCACCGGCAAGTCGAGGACCTTTCCCTGACCCTGCAAAAAATTCAGGGGACTCTTAACCTCATCATCGGTGTGGAGGAGATCTTCAGAAGAAGCGTCCATCTGTCTTTTGCCAAGAACCTGAAAACATCTGTGGCGGTTGCGAAGGGAGTCCGAGTTTTTCTTGACCATCTGATAAGCAAACGAACGTGAAACGGAATGAAGATGACAAGACTCTGAGATGTGAATAACGTTTTTTTCAGACAACGATCATAGAGGGTGCGGTAAGGCAAGATGTCCGGTGTAACTTATGGGAACAGAGGGGGAAAGGTCCGGGTCACTAAAAGCCAGAACAGGACCGGACCGGCGAGATCGGCTGAGGATGTCGTCCGTGAAATCAAAGCGGCGCAGCACTCCGCAGAGGGGGACTACAGGGAACGGTCGCTGATCCTGCACGGCCTGATCTGCGGCCGCTGCGGTCGGGAATTCGATGCAGGGCATCGCCACCTCCTGACGGTTCACCACAAAGACGGCAATCACCACAATAATCCACCCGACGGCAGCAACTGGGAAAACCTCTGTGTTTACTGCCATGAAGATGTTCACAGCCGCGGGCGGTTGGGAGATTACCTGGAGGGAACAACCGCTTCACGGGAGGAGCCCGTCGTCTATAGGGACAATTCAAACGTCGGGGCAAAGGGATTGGGGACGCTTGGCGAACGTTTGCAGAAGGCCCTGGAAAAGAAGGAGCCTGCGCAATGACGCAAACATTGATTATACCTCTTCCTCTGCTGCCTTATTGAATCTTTCTTTTCAGCAAGAAATCTCCATCATCATCGATAAATCCATAGAGGAGGGATCAAGATGGGAAAGATGTTGTGGAAGCCTTCGGAAGGGCGTGTCAAAAGCAGCAACATGTACCGTTTCATGACCTTCGTCAATGAGAGACACCGGTATGATTTTACCGATTATGACGGTCTCTATGCGTGGTCGGTAACCCAAATCGCCGCATTCTGGGCCGCCATCTGGGATTTTGTCGGGATCAAGGCTTCGCACAAATATGACCAGGTAATCGACGACGACAGGAAAATGCCGGGTGCGAAGTGGTTTTCCGGGGCCCGTCTGAATTTTGCGGAAAACCTGCTGCGCTACCGAGACGATTCTGTAGCCCTCATTTTTAAGGGCGAAGATCATCCGACCCGAAAGATGACCTACGCCGAGCTTTACGATGAGGTGGCGCGGTTGGCGAAGAGTCTGCGGGCGTCCGGTGTCGGACCCGGCGACCGTGTTGCAGGCTTCATGCCGAACATGCCCGAGACCGTGGCGGCCATGCTCGCCGCAACCAGCCTTGGGGCTGTGTGGTCATCCTGTTCCCCCGATTTCGGGATCAAGGGGGTGCTTGACCGTTTCGGACAGATCAAACCGAAGATCCTCTTTGTGGCCAACGGATACTTTTTCAAGGGCAAGAATCTCGACTCTCTCTCCCGTGTAGCGGAGATCATCAAAATTCTTCCCTCCATCGAGAAGGTGGTCGTCGTCCCATACACGGAACAGGAGCCGGATATCAGCGCCCTCCAAAACGCAGTTTCCTACCCTGCATTCAGGGCGCAGGAAAGCGGTCTCGATATCCCATTCGAGCAACTGCCGTTCGATCACCCCCTCTATATCATGTTCACTTCCGGAACGACGGGCCTTCCCAAGTGCATGGTCCAAAGCGCCGGTGGAATCCTGATCCACCAGCTCAAGGAACTGGTCCTCCACACAAACCTGACAAGGAAGGACACCATCTTCTATTTCACCACCTGCGGGTGGATGATGTGGAACTGGCTGATCTGTTCGCTCGGCGTGGGAGCGAAGCTCCTCCTCTACGACGGGAATCCCTTCCATCCGGATCCTGGCGTTCTGTGGCGAACTGCACAGGATGAAGGGATTACGGTCTTCGGGACCAGCGCCGGTTATATCGCCGCGCTGATGAATGAAGGAGTCCGCCCGGGAAAGGAGTATGACCTCTCCGCGCTGAAAACCGTTCTGTCCACTGGTTCTCCTCTTTCCGAGGAGGGATTTGAGTTTATCTATCGAGAGGTGAAAGCGGATCTTCAGCTCGCTTCCATCTCGGGCGGCTCCGACATCAATGGCTGCTTTGCCTTAGGCAATCCCATGGGGCCGGTCTACTCAGGGGAGCTGCAGTGCCGTGGACTCGGCATGAAGGTCGAGGCCTTCGACGATAACGGCATGCCCGTCATCAACCAACAGGGCGAATTGGTCTGCACGGCGCCGGCGCCCTCCATGCCCATCTATTTCTGGGATGATCCCGGGCAAAAAAAATATCGGGCCGCCTATTTCGAGGTCTATCCGAAAGTCTGGCGTCATGGCGATTACATCCTCATCAATGAGCGAGGCGGCGTCATCATGTTCGGCCGTTCAGACGCCACACTGAATCCCGGTGGAGTTCGCATCGGGACAGCGGAGATCTACAGGCTGGTGGAGACGATCGATGGGATCGCCGACAGCATTGTTGTGGGACAGAACTGGAAGAACGACGTCCGCGTCATCCTCTTCTTGAAGATGGATCAAGGGCAAGAGCTGACCGATGAATTACGGGAACGGATCAGGAAGACCCTCCGCATCAACGCCTCGCCGCGCCATGTGCCCGCCAAGATCATTGCCGTCCCGGATGTCCCTTACACCCTGAACATGAAGAAAGTCGAGCTTTCGGTAAAGAAAGTCATCGAAGGCCAGGCGGTTCTTAACAAGGACGCCCTGAAGAATCCGGAGTCTCTCGACTACTACGCGGGGATCAAGGAACTGCAGGAAGATTGAGAAAAAGAGGGCGGTTACAGCCCCGCCCTTTTTTTATTTGAGAAGAATCTGAAGGTTGTCCCGCTCGGTGACCAGCTTATCGCCCACGGATGTCCCACAGTAGGTGCACATATAGTCGTATTTATCGCCATTGGCGAGCAACAGTAGAAGTCGTTTGCGGACCGGAACGGCACGCCGGCATTGAGGGCAGAAGAGCTCTGTGGCGTCAAAATCTTTGTATTGTTCTCTTTGCATGGATTCATTCGTCCTTTTCCGGAATTCTTTTTGCATCTTCAAGCCAGATCGCAGATTCGCTATCGCTCGGCGCCCTGTAATCGCCCCGTGGGGAAAGGGATCCTCCCGAACCGACCTTCGGGCCATTGGGGACGCAGGAGCGTTTAAACTGGCTGATCTGAAAGAAGCGGTAGAGATAAACTTCCAACCAGTGACGGATCTCCCCGATCGTGTACGCGTGCCGCTTCGTCTCTGGGACATCTGGCCATTGCCCCTGCAGTTTGTCGCGCCAGGCACAGTATGAGAGAAAGGCGATCTTGGTCGGCAAATAACCGAAGCGGGTGGTATAGAAATTGTTGAAATCCTGTAGTTCATATGGCCCGACAATGGATTCCGTCCGCTGGGAGGGCTTAGAGTGCGCCTGCCCCGGAATCAATTCCGGACTGATCTCGGTTTCCAGGATGTCGATGAGGATCTCGGATGTCTCTGGGGAGATCTGCCCCGAGTGCGCCACCCAGCGGATGAGGTGCTGAACGAGCGTTTTTGGCACGCTGGTGTTTACGTTATAGTGAGACATATGGTCGCCGACGCCGTAAGTACACCAGCCGAGGGCGAGTTCACTAAGGTCGCCCGTGCCGATGACCAAGGCGTTTCTCAGATTCGCGATTCGGAACAGGTGCGAGGTTCTCTCTCCGGCTTGGACGTTTTCAAAGGCGATGTCGTAAACCGCCTTTCCTTCGGCATAGGGATGGCCGATATCCTTGATCATTTGCATGCAACTCGGTCGAATGTCAATTTCATTCGTTTCGGCGTCCAGCGCCTTCATCAGACGGAGGGCGTTTTGGTAGGTTTTATCGGATGTGGCAAAACCGGGCATTGTATAGGCAAGGACATGGCGGCGGGGGAGGTTCAGGAGGTCCATTGTCCGGGCAGCGACAATCAGGGCATGAGTGGAGTCGAGTCCTCCCGAAACGCCGATGACCACCTTGTCTATCCCCGAGGATTTCAGACGCTGGGCCAGACCTTGAACCTGGATATTGTACGCCTCATAACAGTGCTGATGCCTTTTGGCGTTATCCGTAGGAATGTAGGGGAAACGGGCGTATTCCCGGTCGAGGAGAAGGCGCCCTCCCACGGGTTCAATCTCCATAGTCACTCGCCGGAACTTTATGAGGGATTCCCGGTGGGTCCGGGCATTACCGCCGAAACTGGTCTGGCGCATCCGGTCCTGGGAGAGACGGTCGAGATCGATATCGGCGTGGATGATCTGTGAGCGGTCCGCGAAACGTTCCGATTCCGCGAGTCGGTTGCCGTTTTCATAAATCATGGCATGACCGTCCCAGGCGAGATCCGTGGTCGATTCCCCTGGGCCTGCCGCAGCATAGAGGTAGGCGGATATACAGCGTGCGGACTGATTCGCGGTCAGATTCTGACGATATTCCGATTTTCCGATGGTCACGTTGGATGCGGAAAGATTCCCGATGACCGTGGCCCCGGCCAGTGCGGCAAAGCAGGAGGGGGGGATGGGAACCCAGACGTCCTCGCACATCTCAATAAAAAAGCGGAAATTGCGGATATTCGTCACCTCGAAAATGAGGTCCGCACCAAAAGGTATACCCTCCTGACCGCAGAGGCTGATCGTTCTCGTGAAAGCCTCTTCCGCAGGGCTGAACTGGCGTCCTTCGTAGAACTCACGATAATTGGGGAGATAGGATTTCACGGCGACCCCGAGGATCCGGCCGCGGTAGAGCACGAGTCCGCAATTGAACAGACGGGAGTCGATCTGCAGCGGGGCGCCGACGACGAGGATCATGTTGAGTGCCGCCGTCTCGCGAATCAACTGCTCGACCGCCTCGAGAACTCCCCTGAGCAGGGCGTCCTGGTGGAAGAGGTCTTCATTGGAATAGGCGGAAAGACCCAATTCTGGAAAGAGGGTGAAACAGGCATGCTGCGCGGCCGCCTCCCTGGCAAGGCGAATGGTCTCCCCGGCATTGAACCGGGTATCGGCGACCTTTACCGTGGGGATGCAGACTGCGGCCCGGATAAAACCGTGACTGTAGAGATTGAAGAATGGATTGTTTTCTTTATGTTCCATGGTTATTCCTTCTCCACGCAGGCGTAAGCGCTGTGGTTGTGAATGCTCTCGAAATTTTCCGCTTCCACGCTGTACCAGGTAAAATTGGGATCCTGACTGAGGCGGCCGGCCACGTTTCTGACGACATCCTCGACAAACATCGGGTTCTCGTAACCCTTTTCGGTCACGAATTTTTCATCAACCCGTTTCAGAAGGGAAAAGACCTCGCCGCTGGCCGATTCTTCGATCAATTTGATCACGTCTTCAATCCAAAAGAATTTTCGGAATCTTAAACGCACGGTGACAATGCTTCGTTGGTTATGGGCGCCGGACCGGCTGATCTCCTTGGAGCAGGGACAAACGGTCGTCACCGGGACGATCATGCCCACAACAAAGTCCATTGCGCTGTCGTTGCATGTTCCCAGAAATTGACAGCGATATTCCATCAAGCTTTTCGCCCCGGATCGGGGGGCGGTCTTCTCGATAAAGTAGGGGAATTCGATTTCAATATGCGCCGACTCGGCATGGAGCTTGCCCCTGATCTTCTCCAGAATGCTTTGAAAAGTCCGTATGTTCACCTGCTCACGGATTTCGTTCAGGACCTCTACGAAGCGGCTCATGTGCGTCCCTTTGAAACGGTGGAGGAGGTTCACGTACATATTGATTGTGGCGTTGACCGGTTGCGTCCCACTGGTGCGATCCAGGACGGTGATCGGGTATTTGAGCCCCTTGACCCCGACCTTCTTGATATCGATATTTCGGTCGTCCTTTTGATTCTGGATGTCAATCATAGGCTGTAAGAGACCCGCGAATTCTCAGACTCCCAGACGGTCACCCGCGACAGTGTGATCTTCGCCTGCCGCGACTTTTCGCCGATCCTGTCGTAGAGGAAACGAGCGAGCTGCTCGGAAGAAGGATTGATGTTTTTGAAATACTCAAGTTCGTTGAGATATTTATGGTCCAGCAGTTCAAGGACTTCGTCGGTCCATTTCTTCACGACACGGAAGTCGATCAGAAGCCCCTCGCTGTTGAGCGATTCTGCCGCAACCGAAACTTCGACAAGGAAATTATGACCGTGCAGCTCTTCGCATTTCCCTCCGATCTCCTTAAGGAGGTGGGCGGCGGAAAAGGATTTTTTAATGGTCGCTTCGTACATTGGATCCTCTCCTTTACGTCATTTTTTAAACTATATCATAAATATCGTCCGGAGATAAGCGGGAAATTGACCGGGGTTTTAAAAACCTGACCATGGGTCGGATA